>CAYSTQ010000242.1:0-3256 GCA_964433855.1 uncultured Thermoproteales archaeon | reverse complement strand
TCAGTATAGGTGGCATGCGACCTTATGCCCAGGCTCAACCTCCTTCAAAACAGGCTCACTACTCCTACAAACACCCATAGCATAGGGGCACCTAGGATGAAAACGGCAACCAGGCGGCGGAGCGAGCAGGTTGGGAGGCGTCCCCGGTATCGACTTCAGCCTTTTCTTCTCCTCCTTTATGCTGGGCACGGCCTCTAGCAGGGCCTGAGTGTAGGGATGCCGGGGGTTGAGGAACACCTGCGTCGACGACCCTATTTCAACTATCTTGCCAGCATACATCACGGCCACCTTATCGCTAAGCTCAGAGACCGCCGATATGTCATGCGAGATAAGTATCAGGGATAGGCCAAGCCTCCTCTGGAGGTCCTTCAGGAGCTTCAGTATCTGCGCCTGCACTATCACGTCCAAGGCGGTCGTCGGCTCGTCGGCTATCAGAACCTCCGGGTTTAAGGCAAGGGCCATGGCGATCATAGCCCTCTGCTTCTGGCCGCCGCTGAGCTCGAACGGATAGCTTGAAGCCCTGGATGGGTCTATGCCGACGAGGGCCAGGAGCTCCTCAGCGCGGCTCCAGGCGTCGCCCTTAGACATCTTCTCATGGGTCAGTATGGCCTCCACTATCTGGTCGCCGACCTTCATTATAGGGTTTAACGCGTTCATCGAGCCCTGGAAGACTATCGAGATCTTCTTCCATCTAACCTCCTTTCTAAGCCTGTCCTCCGAGAGCTTGAGGATGTCCACGCCGTCCAGCATGACCCTCCCGCTGAAGATCCTAGCGTTGCTAGGCAGTATTTTTAGAAGCGTCGTCGCCAGGCTCGACTTACCGCAGCCAGACTCCCCGACTATCCCCAGGGCCTCGTTTCTGTCGAGAGTGAAGCTCACATTGTCTACGGCCTTAACCCAGCCCCTACCCGGGATCTCGTAATACATCTTCAGGTCTTCAACCAGTAACGGCAATCAGGAACCTACCTCCCTTAGCCATATCTCAAGGATTTTTACAGTAGAAAGCTAAAAATTTATCGCATTAACCGTTAAACCGAGCATTGGGCTGGTGAAGCCTGGGAGCTATAGCGTATCCGGGCACCACGCGTATGACTACTAGGAGAGCACGGTTCTAGCCTCTAAAACGGCTTTTTCAAGCCTCTCATACGGGAGCCCGGTTAAAGCCAGCAGCCTATCCACAGGCTCCGAGACAAGCCTGGCGAGCGTCACGACCCCGGCGTCCAGCAGGCGGCTTTTAAGCTGGCCGTCGGAGACCACCGAGCTGAGCACTGTGACGGGGTAAAGGCCCGTTTCACTGATCATGACCTCTAGGCCTCCCTTCTCGGGATACCGCCAGCCAGTCGCCCTCATGCCTACGCAGCCCGCATACTTGACAGCATCCATGGTGAACTTAGTGTTCGTGAAGAGCCAGGCGGCGTCGAACATTTCCTGCAGATCTAGGAACCTAGCGTACACGTAGAGGGCGACCTGAAGATCCACGCGGCCCCCCGGACCCCTGTGATGCTTACATTCGACGAGGAAGGTCGTCCCTTTCTTCTCGGCGACCACGTCTATCTCATGTCTAATGCCGCATCTGCCCTCGAGAACCAGGTTTAGGCTGGTCCTGTAGCCGTAGGCTCGTAGGATCTCCGCCACGTATTTCTCGAACGGATAGCCGGGAGGGCCGAGCTCCATTAAGGCCTGCTTCAGCCTATACCTAGCCGCGGCAGCTCTGTCCTCAGCCAGAAGCAGCCTGTATGCCTCCCTGAATATCCTCTGGGAAGACGCCCTACTGGGCAGACCCTCCTCTACGCGGCGGGCTATCCTCTCTGAGACGCCCTTGCTGACGCCAGCGTAAACAAGGCTGGCCTTAAGCTTCTCCCTGTTAAACGCCTCGACCCGGCCGTCAGCCTTAACAACGCTTTTACCCACCAACACCTTCACCACTTAAAAATAGTTTAGAACTACGTTAATTAACAAAACCCTCTAGCCTACAACCTACAAACTATCAAAAAATATCTATTGAACAAGAAAAACGAAACATATATATATCCTATAATAATTTTATAAACAATAAGATAGTAATAAAAAGGAGGTGATAAACAGTAATGGAAGTTTTAATTAAGGCTTTTACACTGGCTGTAATCATATATTTAATAATCTTTACGTCGTTTTCTATTGCTGGAACTGGCCATATTTACAATTTACAAAAAGAAGGAGGCTGGTGGTGGTGGGCTTTAGCAGAAAACGATGTTTATTACGACGACACTACTTACCTTATTATTGTTAGTAACTCAAAATCGAATGCTGATGCTGGAGCCTATTTTCCCGTGACTTGGGGCGTATCAAGCAAATGGGCCAGGCTGGATTCTGACAGGGCTGAGGCGTACATCCATGCATGGTTTAGCAACATATTAGAAGGTAGTTACTGGGAATCATATTGCTATGCCTGGACAGATCCTCCTGACCATGGAGGTTATCATTTTTCTGAATGATCGGGGAAAACTATGAAAATTTTATCAGCATCTCTCAAAAATATAAAACTCCCATTTTTATTTCTATTTTTACTCTATTTTTTAATGATTATGAGCTCAACTGTTTTAAACACAGGTGTTAAAGACCCAACTATGTGGATTGAATATAGAGGTTATCAATATCCATTTTTAGTAGTCCTAACCAATAATACTAAAATTACGATAAAAGAAGAACTCTATATATACTTTAAGATTTACGAAACTAATGAACGTACTATAGCTGAGCTTTATTTCAGTAGTCCTGAATTTAAAGCATATACAAATGTAACAATAAAGAGCTTTAGCGAACTTTACGGTAAAACCATTTTCCTGGTTAATCCGAATAGACTTAGAGAGAGGAATATTCAAATATGGAGAAGAGAAGGACTACGGCTAGTAGGCCGTGTGAAAGGTGTCGGGAAGGCTCCTTCAGGTATCGACGGATATTCAGTGAAGGGAGTCGCCGTCGAGGGAACGTATTATAACGGAACAGGGATTATAGGGATAGCACTGTTGTTCTATGATGAGAAAACGGGAGTTTTAGTCCATTGGGGTGGTAAAATGATTGACCCGTTGCTAAGGAAGGCTGGTGTTGCCGAGGTTTTAGGCGGTGGGTTAGTGTTGGCGAGGTACGGCGGCTTTAAGCCTAGGCTAGTTAACATGTTCGTTGAGTACCTGTTTATGGTGATTCCTCACGTAATGTTAATTTTGGTGTTGACCATTATAATATATGTTATCTTGAGGCTGAGGAGGCATGGACAAGG
>CAYSTQ010000241.1:0-3264 GCA_964433855.1 uncultured Thermoproteales archaeon | reverse complement strand
TCACGTAAAGGGCCTGCGGGCTGGAAACCCCCTCGACAAGAAAGAAATACCTATACCCCTGCGTCTGCGGGGACGCCCTGTAGACCGGAGCCAGGGAGAGTGAGAGGAGCCCCACCAGCAATAGCACAAACCAGGTAGCACGCATGCCACTCACCGCCGCCCACCGTTAGACTTTGAACCCGGCTTAACACATTTATTTTTTATTGTTTCCCAAGGCCGCATTGAGCACCTCAACTCTTCATAGCCCAGGTTGAGTGGATACGTGAGGGATCTGCTTCAGTGAAGCAAGCCGGTTGAAACATGTGGTTTAAAGGTTTAGCGGGACACCGGTAGCCTAGGGGTTAGGCTTAGGGCAAGCTTGGCGGCGTTAAACCCTGAATAAATGCTTTAAGGCTTAACGGACAACAGGGACTTGTGAGCCAGATGATGTCTAACCCCTACCTGCTACTGGTCACGTTCTCGGCGCCTAGGCTAGACCAGTTGGACAGAGGGAGAATAGCTGTAGTTAACAGCTTCCCCTACGATGGAGTCGCCCTAACGGTTATGGGAGCCTACGAAGCGGGCGATGTCCCAGGCATGGAGCAGATGGACGGCGTGGTCAGGCTCGTGAGGCGTGAGTGCAGGAGGCATGTCTGGCCCTGGGTCTTCCTAAACCGCATTATAGGGCACCGGCCCGGGGCTAGGGCCCACAGAGGTGCGCGTGTAAACCCCTACTTCAGGAGGATAAGGGGTATGGATCTGGAGAACTCAGCTGGCGCCCTGGCGGATTTTCTCGAGGTCTGGAGGCTCTCCCTCCGCCTGGCCAGGGAGATGGAGGCTCCGGGGATAGTTTTCGACCCTGAAGCCTACAACGACTACAGGGTTTACGACCCCGTGTTCCTGGCGGACGTCAGGGGTGAGGACGTCGGGGAAACCTTGTCCCTGTTCCGTAGGCTGGGCGGGCGGCTGGCCGAGATAGCTGCGGAGGAATACCCAGGGGCCTTGGTGTGGGCCCTCTTCACGGGGCTTGACGGTGAGCCGAGGTACGGCTGTGGAGGAATGCTGCGTACAACCGCCTACTTGTTCGAAGGCTTCCTGGAGAAGGCTGTCAGAGACGGGCTTCGGCTTAAAGTGGTCGACGGCGGAGAAACCAGCGTCGGCTACTATAACCCTTCTCTCGAGGCTTTGCGGGCCCGCGTATCCAGCCGGGCGCTGAGGGCTAAGCCGTTCCTGGATAGATACGGCGGCAAACTGGTTTTAGCCGCCCCGATAGCGCCCTACAGGGACGCCTACGCGACCTCTGGATGGCTTAGAAGGGCTATAGGCAGCAGTCCGCCGCTTAAGACGTTAGACGACCTCATCCCGCTTTTCCGCGAGCTCCTCGAAACCTACCGGCTGATATGGGTTTACGCCGCCTCAGCCGCCAGCTTCTTCCCCTTCAAGCCCGGAGCGGACGCTTATCATGAGGCTATAACCAGGCTTAAACAGGCGTTCGGGAAATAGGTTTGTTGGAGGTGTGTCTGGACGCTGTTTGTCAGGGGCTAATATTATTCTTAGAGCCCTCTAAGATAATTATTATTAACGGAGCTACCTAGGTAAATGAAATATTTAATGTCCGCCGGAGAGAAGCTGGCCACCGGAGCCGTTTACGCTGACATGGCTCCGGGCCCAAGGCACCGCCTGGGGCCGTCGACAGCCTAAGCCCCATGTCCGCAGCGTGAAGAGCTCCTGAATTCCCGGAGAGACCACATGTTTCCCCAGATAATGTTGCCATTCAAGATCACCCGTTACTCCGTCATAGCAGTAGAGGAACCCAGTACTGGTTTAGAGGGGCTTAGAGCACATTCGGTGCTCTAAATTCGGTTTTAACCAGAGGGCTTGATCCAGGCATATAGATTTGTCGCTGAAGAACGTGGAACGGTTTCGCCTGAATGTTTCTTTAAAGTATATGATTTTGTAAACTAAGGCTGGATGGCAGGGGCTTCTGGGGCTGAAACATTGGGCCCGAAGGTTCGCAATTAAAGTTCGGGGTTGATGCATTAGATAGCTTTCTTTGTCGTTTTACGTCTTTTCATGTCTAGTAAAGCTTATAGGCGGTGGAGGCGGTGGTTCTAGTGGATGCCCAGCGGGGCGATGGGAGCCATGCTCCAAGCCCCCTGGCTAGATGGGAGGCTTATTCCGTTAGCCTCGACCGCCGCCCATGACCCCACGGGATGAGCCGTCTAGGCGAGCCCCCTACTTTAAAGTTTTTATGATGACGTAGGTTACGGTCTCCTTCACGCCGCCGACCTTGCTGATCTCCCTGAGGAACTCCCCTAGCTTAGCCTGGTTCACGACGGCTATGAGGTCGAAGCCGCCCGCCACCCTGTAGATCCTCTCGGCCGGGAGCTTTTTTATCTCGCTGTAGGCCTGGGGCCTGAGCCCCGGCTCCGTCTTCACCAGGACGAAGACCTCCCCGGTCCGTACGCCTAGGAGCTCCAGCGCCTTCTCGGTCAGGTCTATGAAGCCCCTGCCAGTGCGGACGTAGCCCCCCTCCCTAAGCCTCCTCAGGTGCACGTTTACCGTCTGCCTAGATACCCCCAGCTCCCTGGCCAGCTCGCCCTGGCTCACCTCCGCCGTGAAGACTAGGGCTGCACGGCCCCTCTCAAGCCCCCTCTCAAGCAGCTGCTCAAGCAGCCGCAGCCGCCTCTTCGTCGGCCTCAGCCAAGCCCCCATTAGGCCGCCCCTGTTGACAGTAGACGTAAACCGGTATTTAAGCGCTGCCACCCCTAACCACGCCTCCTGGGGAAGCAGCGGCGGGGACGGAAAAGTAATACTTTTTACTGCCCGTTTTTCACGAGCCGCCTCAGCTCCATCGGCGTTAGCCTCAGGCCCAGCCTGCGCTCCACGGTCCCGGCGGCAGTCCTATAATTGTACTTCTGCCTCCTGACAATCTCCAGGACCAGCCTTAACGCTTCAGGATCCAGCCCGCCAGCGTTCACCGGCGAATTATCGGGGACGCTATTAACCGCCTGAGCGCCCTGGCCACCGCCAGCACCCGCTAGCGCCCGTCCACCCCCGCTAGCGGCCTGACCTCGCTGGGGGTGTAGACGTGGAGGCAGCCGGAGGCCACGGCGCGCAAGAAGCTGCCAACCGACACGTGGCCCTTCCCCCGCACTACGGCCAGCAGCTTCTCGTAAAGCTCGGGGGTCAGGCTCACGTTCACCTGTTTCCGCCGCATACCCTAGCATACGCCGGCAAATACTAACGTAACACCGGGGGAACACGCGGGCCGGGGAGACACGA
>CAYSTQ010000240.1:0-3265 GCA_964433855.1 uncultured Thermoproteales archaeon | reverse complement strand
GATGCACGTGGCCGCCATGATAGCGGCTGCCTTCGCCGAAGAGGATCCTGAGAAAGTGGTTGAAGCAGGTCTTTCAGAGATCCCGTCGGAATGCAGGCTCGCCGAGGCGGTGAGGGATGTTCTCCAGCTGTGGAGGGACGGCGCCGGCTGGGAGGAAGCTCTGGACCATGTAATGGAGAAATATGGTTGCTACCACCCTGTGCACACGATAAACAATGCAGCCATCGTCACCGTAGCCCTCCTGTGGGGAAGAGGCAGGCTTCCCGAGTCCGCCGCTATAGCTGTCATGGGTGGCCTTGACACAGACTGCAACGGCGCCACAGCCGGCTCCATAGCCGGTGTCATGGCCGGCGCCTCCACGATACCGGCCGAGCTCAGCGAGCCGCTGAACGACACCGTTAGAAGCCTCGTAGCCGGGTTCGACAGCGTAAAAATAAGCTGGCTAGCCGAGAAAACCCTTGTCCACGCGCTGAAAAGCCTAGGGGGCCAGCTAGGCTAAGGTAAGCTGTTTAAACAGGAAAATGAGGGCATTCATTGTAGTCAGCTTCCGCCGGTAAGGGAGCCCCGTAGTTCTCGTAACAGACGGTCTCTTTACTTCGTCAAGTCCAGTCTCCCTGTGTCATGATGCACATTTATCGGGTTTAACAAGGAATTGTTTTATATTTTTAATAAAAATTATATTAACATATATTTTTGCTGTTCTTGGCTTGAGTGTTTTAGTTACGGGTATTCTTTCTTGGTTCCATTTAGATTAATGTTTTTTTAATAGAAACTTTTAAATATTTGTTTTCCAAATATTTAATTGGGAGAGTGTCTCCCAGGTGTATAGTTTGAGCAGTGGAAGTTATTCCCATGTTCTCCGGCGTATCAGCCCGTCCAGCGGCTCCCTGCTAACCCTCTTCGTCCTAGGCCTTATAGCCACGGCCATTGGCGTGCTCGCGGTTCCAAGACTTAAGGTACCGGTTCCCATAAGTGAGAGCGTGAAATATTTCCAGTATAAGGGCATAAAGATAGGCCTAGGGGTAAGTCCAACGAACGTTTACGTGTCAGAGGAAATAGACTGGAGCATTCTAAAAATCAAGTCGCCTATAATGATAGAAAGAATAGTTGTGGGGCCGCGTGGAATCGAGTTCAGAAGCATTAGAGGAACCCCCTGTCCTCCCGAAGGCGGGAAAGCAGGGGGTAGCGGATCAACTATTGGAGGGAGCCTTCCTCCCGGCCGATATAGGCTAATAGTCAGGGTTTACGTCGTCGACGACCCATTTTACGCTAAGCTTATCCAGGACACTGTTAAGTCGGTTGACTGGAGTATGGGTGAGGCGGCTGCTGAAAAAGCCAGGAATACTGCTTTCATGATGCTTGACCTATTGAATCAGGGCAGGGTTAGACTGCTCTACGAGGGAAGCGCTGAAGTCTATGTCCAGGCTCTCGAAAACTATTCCCCGGCTAATCCATTAACGCTTATGGGCTTGGCCCTGGCGGCTCCGGCAACCCTGACATACGGTCAGCAAGCCTTGAGGGATGAAAGGAAGCGGAGGATAGTAATAGTGGCTCTCATGACGGCCTACCTGACGACAACCCTAGCCCTGCTACCACAAGTACTTGCCTACGATCTTGAGAACCAGGACCACGATAGCGAGGTCTACGGCAACGCTAGCTGCTGGCTTGGAGGATACACGGAGTGGTTCCCAGCTCAACAGAAATATCTGCTATATATGGAGACGTAGACTTCTGGTTCAGTGTAGGAAGAAACAAGGAAGTGGCCCAGTGGCAGCAACCTAAAAGCTATCTCTTCTGCTGGCATGCCTCCTATAACGACTGGGAGTCAGGGTCAATACCTCAAGATAAACAGGGTTATCAGACTAATAAGTATCAGGATGGTACTGGGCGTAGCTATGCCTACTGTGAATCCAACGGATACTGCATATATAATGGGCAGAGCAAATCCACGCATGCGCATGCTCAGATAACGGTCAACTCCTAACCATCTTCCTTTTTAATTTCTCCGTAGGATGCTAGGTTGGCGAACTCCAGGCTGGTCTCTTCAAGTCTTTTATAATGTTTGAAATTTCGTGTTGCCAGGAGTGCTTTAAGATCGATGCCTGCGGCCGCTATAAGTAGGTCGGCATCCGGAATAAACAGGCCTTTCCTTTTTAATATCCGGTAAACGTCGCAATAGGTGAGGATTACGTTGTTAGTTAACGGCATCCTTAAGTGGAACTCTAGGCGTTCTCCATGTTCGAAGCATCACGTGGCGTAGAACAGGGGGCTGTAGCGGTGTAAACGCTAATATTCCTTGTTGACTAATGGTTGTTGAAGGTGGTGTCTTTGAGGATAGCTGTTCCTTCGAAGAAGCCCGGAGGTCTTAAAAGCGAGGTTGAGCCCCATTTTGGGAGGGCTGCATGCTACACCCTGGTGGACATCGAAGATGGTAGAATAAAGGATGTAGCAGTGGTCCAGCAGCCTCAGGGAGAACATCGCCCGGGTGTGGTGCCGCGTCTCCTGAAGAGACATGGAGTTGACGTGGTCCTGGTCTATGGCATGGGGCCTAGGGCCGCTCAGATGCTTGAAGCCATGGGGATAAAGGTTGTCGGTGGGGCTATGGGGCTTGTGGAGGACGCTGTGCACGGTTTCCTAAGCGGCTCTCTCTCAGGAGGACCTAAACGTTTGAAATAGCTCAGAGAGGTCCGAGCCTATCACCGGTCAACGCGGATCTCAACTCATCACAGCACATCTTATTCAACCCGGTGCCCGGTCTTAAACTTTCCCGTTGAAGCCGGAGGGATCTGGGAGTGAATGATAAATAGTGTAAGCTACAATAACTGGCTTGGGGAGGTGACGGTTTTGAAGATAGCTGTTCAGGAGAACCTGGTTCCGGCTGAGGGCTTCGGGGAGAAGCTCAGGGTGGCTGAGGAGCTGGGCTTTGAAGGAGTTGAAATCTGGGGTAGGAATCTTGAGGAGAGGCTGGATGTGTTGAAGGATGCTGTGTCAACGTCGAAGATACCTATATCCACTATATGCGCCGGCTACAAGGGCGATCTTCTAGGTGTTTCGAAAGACGAGCGTATGGCGGCTGTTAAGGACATAAAGTTTAAGCTTACGGCGGCAGCCGAGCTAGGAGCAGTAGGGCTGGTAGTCGTGCCGACGTTCGGCAAGCCGAAGTTGCCGGATCTATACCCGCTTTACAAGAGTGTCGTAGAGCTTGAGAGAAGACTCCTCGTCGAGGAGCTTAAGGAGATCGGGAGGCATGCGGACGACGTAGGGG
>CAYSTQ010000239.1:0-3300 GCA_964433855.1 uncultured Thermoproteales archaeon | reverse complement strand
GACACGGCCCATCCAAGCCGCCCACCGGCGGCCTCCAGAATAAACAACCCATAAAACCAAACCCTGGAACCCCCTTTCTAAACACGCCCTAAAACCCCAAGAATACCAGAAACCCAGCCCAACCACCGGAAAACCCGGAGAACGCCAGCCCCCAACCCAGTTAACAATCCAGGTAACCACAGCAACTACACACACGACAGACCTTCTCATCGGAAACCTTAAATATCAGAAAAACAATACTGCTGACGACCAATATGTCTGAAACCGTGAGAGTCGGAAGAAGATACACCGTCGTAATCCCAAGAAAAATCAGGCGGCAGACCGGGCTAAAGGAAAACGACCTATTGAAAATATGGGTGGAGAAAGGAAGAATCATCCTTGAACCCGTAGAGTACAACCCCTTCAAAATACTTGAAAAGGTTATAGGCGAGCCATACAGCGAGGAGACAGACGAAAAAGCCGCGGAGGAGTGGCTGAGACATGCCCGTGGCCGACACTGAGCTCCTCTTCACCCTCAACCCAAAAGACCATAGACACGGAAAAGCCCTCAAAGCACTAAAGATAAGAGGGCTGAAAATCCCCGACACCGCACTCCTCGAATTCCAGGCCGTCCTAAGGGCAAGAGGGCGGCGGCCCAGGGAGGCGGCGGAGGCAGTAAAGGCGTTAAAACATATTTTCACGAGCTACGGCGTCAGAGAAGCCAAGACGATAAACACCGACCTAATCATCAAGCAGGCAGAGCTAGAGGAAAAATACGGGCTAACCTTCTTCGACAGCCTAATAGCCGCATCAGCCCTAGCAGTAGACCCAACCATAATATCAGACGACCCCGCCTTCGATAAAATCCCCGGTCTCAAAAGAATCCCGCTAAAAAACCTATAAAAGACAAACAGACACCCCAACAGCCCAAACACACGGCCAAACACCCCAGACCAGGCACACACGTCAACGGCATCTACACAATATACCTCCGAGAAAAAGCTCCGCCACGCAAAAACCCAGCTCACGTAACAGACATAGCACCAACAATACCAGCCTATACCGCCTCCCAATACCCAGCCACATGGACGGAACCTCCACCACGAACAAGCCCTACAAAACAATAAGCTACAGGAAACACCAACACATAAAGAGAAAACTAGCAAAACTAACAAGAAAGTAAAACCCGTAGCAAAATCATAAACACTCCCAAAACCAAATCTATCCAAAACTAAACACCCAAGGCAAAATGGAGCATTCCAAGAATAAATAGCGACATTTAACAGCGTCTTCCAAATATTTTAAAATGTCAGTCTCTTAACGTAGACGTGTAAATAACATACCTAGTACATGGTCTAGCATTCTCCCCGTAAACTATCACCATGACCCCAGTTCCTAGGGCATGCCGCGACAGGGCTCATAGTAGACAGACGTTCAATACTACAGATATATTATAAAGATAAACAGCATAGATCCCCGAATTAAAATTTATAAAGTCATGGGCAACTACCGAATATTCGGTAATGAAATATGACATTAAGAAAAGTTAAATCTTTACTAGGGAAAAAATGGGTGCTCATTGGGGTAATTGTTGCTATAATAATTTTTGCTGGATACCAATACTGGCAATTCACAGCTACCCAGAAAACGCAGCTAAGCGAAGAAACGCCAGCTGAAAAAGTTATTTTTGAAGACACTACACTACTCTTTTCTAGAAACGTGCCAGCAGAACTCATGGCGGTAAAAGAACCCCTTAATAAACTAATAGATGGACTTATTTCTACAGGGCATCGCGAGGTGATTGCGACATCTAGACACGTAGACTCCACAGGGGCGGAGAAAATAATTATTCTCTCAAGACCATACCCGGTGGTGAAAGAAGACAAGGTTTTCGCGATAAGGTATAAGCTAATTCACTGGAGCAAAGAACACGGCTCCATGTTCATCTGTTTTATAACCGATAAAACGTTCAAGTGGAGAAGCAGAGACAGAGGACTGATCGACGCGCATGGAGTCGGTTATAGCCAACGAGGCCCTCTATCCGAGTCCTGGGAGATTTTTGCCTGCGGCCCTGATCACCGGTTTTTCTTCGCGGTGGAAAAAGACATCCCTAGCAGGGAAGGCGAAGACTATGTTCTTACAATTTATCATAGCCAAGAACTATCAGATGCCATGGTTTTCGCCATTTACTTCAAAAACTGTAAAGCCGAAATAGTCAGCTTCGGCTATGCTAAACCTTAAACCGACATGTTTAGCCGATGAAACCCGTAAAGATTCAGATAGTACTCCTAGATGAACCTAAGGCTCTCTAAAACAAGTAGAAATCCTGCGTATATCCTCCAACAATATGGAGAGGTATGCTGACAGATAAGAACTTAACGTGAAATATGTTAGCTATAGTAATGTACTAGTTACGGCCAATATATTAATTTCTAAATAATCGTAATGTTATACTATATAAACCCACAATTTTTATTTTCTAGAATATATCTTCAATTTTACAGGGAGAAAAATTGAGCAGAACGGTTTCCAGGATGTCACGTGCGTTTCTACCCGTATGTTTGCTGACATTGCTGCTTTCCACCATGGGGGCTCTTAAACCAGCGGCAAAGAGGGAATCATATGGGCAAAACCCTGTAGCAAATATAGAGTTGAAAAACACCCTAACCCGAGGATTCAGAAATTTTAGCTTCGCCCAAGTCGACATCACCGTCATGGATTCAGAGGGTAACGTGGTAAAGGGGGCCTGGATTAAGGCTCTCTCAGAGGAATGGGGCGTAACATACCCTCATTTTGAGACATGGGGCACCACGGACAACGCTGGAAAATATTCATTTAATATCCCGGAGGGAAAATGGATTTTTATAGCTTCAAGCGGACGGGATTACGCCAGAGCACACCCCAATAAAGGGTTCTTCGTCGCAGTCCGGGAAAACATCGCTGGGAAAACCTCCCTAATACTTAAACCGGTCAAGACCATCACAATAAAAGTTTACAATGAGGAGGGCTCGCCCCTCCCAGTCGATGAAATATATGCTTTGCTCACAAGCCGTATCCCCGCGCTGCCTCCCGCGTTAATTGGCTGGTCGCCGACCGGTCTTTTCCACCTATCCGTAGGTTTATTCACGGGGCGAACACCAGGCAGCAATCTAACAGTTATCGCCATAAAGAGAACGGGGAAATCTAGCGACGGATATCTTCTGGTAAAGACAGCCCCAGTAAGCCAAGACATCGTGATAACCTCTATAAGCTCCTCGACGCTACATCTGGCGGCGTACAATCCTGATGGAAGCCTGTCATACCACTGGGACGTAGAGCTCA
>CAYSTQ010000238.1:0-3311 GCA_964433855.1 uncultured Thermoproteales archaeon | reverse complement strand
AAAGAGAAGGCATCTTCGGGGACTTTATAATATTATTGCAGGCAAGATTAATTGCTAGAACCATAGGAAACATACGTTCAAATCCTAGAAAGTTCTCTAATGCTTGCTCAGACCTCGACAAATTCTTCGGTACAGACGAATGGAGAGAACTCCTTGATATCAAAGAAGGGTTAGAGAAACAAATACTTGACTTCTACATAGCTAAGCTGAGAAAATTGAAGTATAAGTCCTTGATTGAGCGCATAGAGATTGAGCTAATGCGTGAAGACATACATTATTATCTCATATACATTACTCGAGAGACCAATAAGGGTTCCCCATATTTGAATACCGTAAAATGGCTTAAAGACTTTGTTGAGAAAGTGGATAAGAAAGTAATTGTCGATAACGCCATAAGAGAAGTTTTAGGTATAAGAACACCTAAGATAACGGACTTTATGAATAAGTAATCTTGTGTTCCTGTTATAACTTACAATTACACATGACGTTCTCCCATACGCCCGGCGTGCCCGGGTCTTCTATTAAGCCTTTTAAGCACAGTATATGCCATATCTTAGGTGTCTCCTTGCACAAAGCTATATCGCCTTTGAACCCGTACTCCCTTAAAGCCTCGATTACTAACTCATACATTCTAGTTCTAAGCTTACTCTCAATTCTTAATCCCCAAGGTGATTTCTCTGAAACGTACTTAAGCCAACTTTTCTCTTGAGCATAGATCCTTGTCTTTACTAGTGCTCGGAGAGTCCCAAGAGTTATTCTACTCGGTTTAACCTTGTCAAGCAATTCTCTGACAAGTTCCTTGTAATACAAGACCCACCCTTCTACAGGTATCATCGGGTCAATTCGTATCCTTACCTCGAAGCCCATTTCCTGAGCTTTCCCAGCTGCATTAATTCTATCAACACTTGAAGCAGTTCCTTTCTCAAACTTATCGACAATGACTTGAGGGTTGACAGAGAAACTGACGACGAATCTATTCCTCATGTTGTTGGGTATTCTCTCAAGAACTTTAATATGTTTGGTTCCACCCTTTGTTAAGAATAGTACTTTATGTTTAGGGTGCTTCTTAAGGATCGGTAACGCTATTTCAAGGAACTTCTCCACATAGGCAGGTACACCGAGAGAGTCAGCCACTTCACCTGTGTTTAGGAGGGTCTCCAAACCATTATCGTCAGCCCATTTTAGAAATTCCTCCAAATACCTTGCTATAAGCTTCTCTTCCTTCATTCTAGGCATCTTCCGATATGTGCCACGGAAGGTTCCTTGCAAGTAACAGTAACTACAGTTAAAGGGGCATCCAGTCCAAGCCTTTAACTCCCAGAAATGTGGACAAACGATGTCCTTGCCTGTTTTATAAAATAGGGCCATTATGCGAGAACCATTACCCTGAACCCACTTACCTGGCACTCGAATCGGTAAGTAGCTTTGAAAATATGCATTGTTTAATAGAGTTTTTTGTTTAGCTTGTCTCGTCTCATTAAGCCTAGCATAGTAAGTTTCATACGGCATTTTCTCTGTCCTCTTTCTATCACTATCCTGTACGCGTTATCTTAAGTTCTCTGTGTTACAAAGTTTTATAAGTAAGACGACTTAACATTCTGTCCGTAATAATCGAATTTATCCTATACCATCTTAATTATATTTAATGGCGCTTCATGTCTAGCTAACGCCTTACTTGCATATTTTTACGTACTAAGCATAAATCGAAAAACATTATAGAATCATTGATTAAGTTGACTTTATCCCGAGATATCAACTTTCAAAAACATGAGAACAAGCATTATTTTTATTGTGTTAGCGTTTAACATATTTTAACGGCTATTTTATTGTTCTTAAGTCTATGACGCGTACTCCCAACTTATCCGAGTGGTTTATTATGCATTTGTCGCTTGTTAGCAGTGGTAAGTTGTAGTGTTTTGCCGTAGCGACATGGTATGAGTCGAAGTAGTGTAATTTTCTCGGGCCCCCATATTTCATGTAATATCTTAGTGCTTGAACCACTATCTCAGGGTTTAACGGTAGCGGCTTGTGGGGGATTTTTGATACCGCATCTATAAATTCGATTACCTTGACTAGCGGTACACCGTTACTTCTAAGCATTGATACTATGTCGTCGTAGATTTCCGGGGAGACGTACGCCGTAGTTGTGCCTGTAGCTATGTGTTTGACGACCTTTACGCTATGCTTGAATAAATTGTCACGGGTTAAGTAGGATACGAGTATGTCCGCATCAAGTAGTATACTCTTAGGTAGCAAAACCTATATCCCCCTCTCCCTCTCCACGTACTCCTCCTGCCTCTCCTCAAGCTCCTCCATACTCCTAGATTTAAGTAAGCCTCTGAACTTGCCAGCTAGCTCTAAGACCTCGCTAGCTACAGGCTTTAAAACTATAGTGTTGTCATCCATCAGCTCTATGGTGAACAGTCTGGCTTTAACCCCTCTCCTAATACTTTTCGGTATAAGTATCCTGCCCCGATCATCCATGGAAACCATAAGCTTACTGCCCACAGCCCACACCCCATTAAATACCAGACTCCAGAGTATATATGCTTTATTTTCCCACAGCCCACACATCTATTTATAGTAATAGCTCATAGATACAGGCATAGGCTTAGATGATGCTCAAAGAGAGTATCTAGCTGGTGTAGACGGTTACGTACAAGCATATGTAAAGGACGAGGTGCCCCTAGAGATAAAGGGTTGGGAGGGTTGAATATCCCAGTAGCATTCACAGAGCATATATCGTCTGACCTAGCGATACTGAGTAAGGAGGACTTCTTCAAGTGCTTCGAGATAATTCGCGTATAAGAACAATGAAGAAAAGAGCCAAAAACTAGGTGTAAGCCAGTATAGAAGAACGTGCAAAGACTAAACATTATAATATAAACAAGCAAAAACATATCAACTTGAAGAGAGCCTACGCTTTAAGTTTAAAAACTGGTCCTGAAATAGAAAAGGATACTATCCGTTATTAGGTCTTTTCCAATAAACCTTCTACGTCTTTTATAACGGAGACCTCCTGCTCACCGTCGACGGAGAGGGCGGGCCTAGGTTACGGCTAGCCCCGCTGGAGGCTGAAGCACTGAGCTACATACGCTCCAGCCCGCATAGCGTGAAGCTGGAGGACGCCGCTGAGAACCTAGGCTTGAACCCAGTCGACGTCTACGAGATCATTGTTAAACTGAGGAATAAGGGCCTGCTAAGACAGCACTCCAGAGCCACGGTTCCACCAAACCATCCTCACGCACGCTACTACACAAACCCGGGTCTATCCTCAAGCCCATCAGTTTTAGCCAGAGGTTCGCCGTTGA
>CAYSTQ010000237.1:0-3324 GCA_964433855.1 uncultured Thermoproteales archaeon | reverse complement strand
TAACTGTAGACCTAATACTAGAACTCCTAGCTGCAGGAATGAAGCCTGAAGAGATAGCAGAAGATTACAAGATAACCGTCGAGGATGTGAGGGCAGCACTATTGTACGCAGCTAAGATTCTGGGGCGCGAGGAGGTGCTCATTGCCTCAGAGGCTTAGACTCCTTCTAGACGAGAATATAGGGATAAGAGTGTACGAGGAGCTTAGAAGAAGAGGTTTTAATGTACAGAGCATCATGTTGAAACGTAGGGGCGCTGAGGATGTTGAAATTATTGGGGTCGCTAAAGCCCATAGCAAGGTAATCGTTACAATGGATAAGGACTTCGGCTATCTAGCCATATCTCAAAATCCTCCAGGGCTAATTCTTCTACGCCTCAGAGATCCTAGGATACCGAATAGGCTAAGGGCTATATTAAGAGCGCTGGAGTTGGGGAAGAAGCTGTATGGGTACATAACGATTGTGACGGAGACCGTTATAAGGAGGAGACCGTTAAACCCTAACTCTTTAATAATTTAGTTTAAGCAAGTCCAATACTGTTTAGGTGTACTAGTAGTCAGGTAGGGTATTTAAATAAGGTATGAGTAATGGTTTAAGGGGCGTCGCCTCTTGAAGATAAGGTTATCGATGTAGAATACATAGTAAGAAGATTAAAGTATTTACTTAAAAAGAAATATGTGATTAAGACATTATTGCTGGACCCTCGCCAGCCTCCTCCAGAAGAGCCTGCAGTAGCCATATGTGGATGTAAAGTTCTCTACATAGTCTAGCCTGACTATGCCCTCCTCCGCCGCTTGCTTGGGCCAGCCCGTGCCATATCTCCAGGTTCTTTTAAAGAAGTGGCTTTTAAGCCATTTCTTCCTCTTCCTCTCTTCAAGAAAAAGCCTTTAAAACCTATGGTGAGAAACACGCTCAACGTGAACTTGTGTAAAGCCGAGGAGAAGGCTGGTACTAAAAAGGTTATGCTTATTTGTTGAGCATAGGAGTATATTTCTTATTAAGATGATTTTTATTTCTCTGTCTTACTTACAGTAAAAATAAAGCTTAAAAATAAACATTTAATATTATCCGGCATATGTTTAAAGAAGATACAAGAATAAGGAAGAGCCAAATATCTCTTTTTATGATACATTAGAAGTCTCCATAGGCCATATAACGATATAATTATTGAGGATAGTTATCAAAAGCCTAGGAAAGAAGTTAGAATGCTTTTTAAAATACTTAACATTCAGAAAAAATAAGGGAGTTTTGCCATATTTTAACATATGACTAGGAAGCTTGTAGCCTTGATATTGTTAGCTTCTATGTTGGCTAGCTTGGGTGTTGTGTTTGCCCCTGGGGAGCAGTCTCCAGCCAAGCATTTCTTGCTTAATATTTATGTTAAGAGAGACGGCAAGCCTCTTCCTAGTCTGATCTATCTCCAAGCACTATACCCAAGCGGCTTCAAGTTCGTAGCTGGAGTAGCTACCGCTGATGGCCGCGCTCAGTTCTGGATAGATGTCGATGAATACAGGAATGCTTGGGCTAGGGAGAAGACGATTAGCAAGAGATTTTGTACGCCGGCTTTCGCCATAGTAGTCTTCACGGAAGACTGGTACTTCGATGAGAGAATAGTGCTGGTTAAGTGGGAGGACTTTAAGCCGATGTTATTCGGTGGTCAGAAGACGGTAATAGTAGAGCCTAGGTTTGCGAGGAAGGCTAGTAAGCCCATTAAGGTGAAGAAGGCTACGAGCTCCCAAGAAGCTCTAGCTCTAACCTCTCCCCTACCAGTAGTGCTAGCTGACGTAGTGGCTCCCCATGCCATCTTAGTGGACTATGGCGAGGAGGAAGAGAGAGTCAACTACGTCAAGGTAGTTGTAAATGAGAACAGCTGGACTGACGTAGACGTGGTCTACTACGTTGGCAGAGAAGCTGGCTTTAGCGTTGACTTCCTATTCCACTACTCTTCCGATTCTTGGACAATAGGCGATTATGTGCTGTGCTCCAAGGGCGAGGGGGGCTCTGCTGATGCTACTCCCGGTCGGGGAGTCACTGCATACATATCGATGGTAATCAGGTGGAGGTGGGAGCACTGGGAGTACTACACAGCTGACTGGGAGTTTGTAGACGAGGAAGTCAGGGTTTACGTGGTAGACTTCTTCCCGAGCACGCTACAAGCGACTCCTGGAAAAGACCTCACCAACGTAGAGAAAGTCGAGGAGACCACTAGGACTAGCACCGACGTCTCCAAGCCCATATATAAGTGGATTGATACTGAGATGTACAGCTACAGCATAGCAGTCGATCTGACTTGGATACTTGACGCAATCGCAGCAGCAACTGGAGGTTGGGTGAAATTGGTTGCTGGAGCGGGCTCGCTCTTAACTGACATTGAGGTAATGAATGAAGGGACAGTGGTGTTCTACATATCGGTCGATATATTCGCCGATGCTGGGACTACCCACAGGATAGAGCACTACAGCCAGTACTTCGATGGAGCGCCATCGGGCTACTACTCAGCCTGCTATTGGTACGTCATTAAAGTTTAAGTAGTCGGTCATTCCATCCACATAAGCTGCCCCCTACTATTGGTTTTTCTCCTCTGATAGTTTCGGTGATGGCCGTCTCCATAATACCCTCTTATCACTACATAGTTATGGGATAGAGGTAGCTTGTGCCGCGATGCTAATACATATAGGGAGGCTTAGTGACTGGGTAATCTACAAAATCTTCTCTGGTCATTGTTTTGAAGTTTTAAAGGGTGAGGGGTATCGGATTTCTATCTGAAGGTAGCCTACCAACGCCCGGAAAACGGTTATCCAAGTAATATATTTGAGGACTGAAGCTTTTTGCTGCTTAGCTATAACCTTTATACGCCTGAAACAGACAGGGTAGCGTTCAAGCCTGTAAACCCGAAGATTTTTCGTAAGTGGGGGCCTCACGCTATTGCATTCAGCCGCCGTTGAAACCTTAGGTATTTATAAGGAAACGCTAAAAACCAACTAAATATCATGTTTCGGGGCTCATCCACGGTGACGACTCTAGCCCTTGATGAGCGAAAAGCTATGGCTACGATCTTGGGTGCTGAGATGTAACTATGATCGTACCGGATGAAAACGGCTTCCCTTAAGGAGGTTGAAGAGATTTCTTGGATGAATACTGTCTAAGGAGGTTAGGAAGAATCTGTGGCCTTGAATGTTTTATTTTTAATGTTTGCTCATAGCGTAAATCTACTGGGGAATACGATAGTTGTCTTTAAGGCGTTAACCTTATAGCTGTTGCAAGCAAGTATTGACGTATTTCAATTCGGGTTTGAAGAGGGGCAATGTATGGGCGACCGTTGTAGCT
>CAYSTQ010000236.1:0-3415 GCA_964433855.1 uncultured Thermoproteales archaeon | reverse complement strand
ATGCTTGATCCGGAAATGCCGATAAGGGTGTCCAGCAGTCGTTATCCGTTTAAAGCCGACCTGGAAAAGGCGATAAGAAGGCTTCAGAAAAAATTCTTCGTCTGTGTAGGCGTCCTGGGAGTGTTTGAATACTCCAGACACATCTTGGGGGATAGCGTGGATAAAATACTGGTCCACATGTATAGGAACCCACGTATGGTCGAGTATATTTTCAGAAAGATCGGCGACTTCGCCGCAGCCATGGTTAAACCGTTCGCCGAGCTAGGCGCGGACGGCATATGGATATGGGAGGATATGGCGTATAGAAACGGCCCCTTCTTCTCACCTAGAGCCTACCACCGTCTGCTTGAGCCTATACATAGCAGGATAATACAGCCCTTCAGGAGCAAGGGGCTTCCAGCCATTATTCACAGCGACGGAGACATAAGGCTTCTAATACCCCACCTGATAGAGGCTGGCTTCACAGCCATCCAGCCCATGGAGGCTAAAGCAGGCATGGACGTTAGAGAGCTTAAGCCTAAATACGGGGATAAGCTAGCATTCATAGGGAACATTGACGCCAGGACGCTTTCCTCCTCGAAAGAGGCGATACGGGAAGAGGTATTATCTAAGCTCCGAATAGGGGCTCAAGGCGGAGGATACATAGTCGGATCCGACCACTCCGTTCCCCCAACAGTATCGCTTGAAAACTACATGTACTTCGTAAACCTCGTCAGAAAATATGGTAAATATCCCTTGAAAATATGAAAGTTTTAAAACAGTATTAAACTTTAAAACTTTTAAACCGCATCGGGTATCGATGACGCCATTTTTCCTAAAGCCTTGCTAACATGCCTATTCAAGGTAAAGTGCAGGTTTAAGCGGTATAGCCTGCCGCGACTTTCCAAGCGGGTCAAAGACGCCCCTGTCTCCAGCCCCATATATTTTCACACTGAGCTTCAGGGTAGACTCTATGTAGTCCGAGTACTCCTCAAGAATCTTCTTCTCATCAAGCCTAAATACCCTGAGAGTGTTCACTAAGTCCCGTGGTAGTCTAGCGACAGCCTCATGCATGCTGCGTATGGCGTTCACGGCCTCCTTAGGCTTTAACCCTGTTTTAACAGCTTCTTTAATCACGTTTCTTATAATCTCGTTCAGCTTTAACCCTTCCAGAGACGCCTCAATCACCATTTTCAAAAGCTCCCATCTTTCCTCGCCAGCCACATATATATGTAGCGTGCTGGGCTCCACGTTTATCGCCGACAGGATCTCCTTTACATCCTCTATAACACCGTCCACTAGGGCCTTGCCCAGCTCCGCCTCAACATCGACAAACGCCTCATCGTACTCAGGCCATCTCGCCTTTGAAACATATCCCTCACCCCCGAGCATTTTCCAGGCTTCCTCAGCCAGATGAGGTATAACTGGGGCCATAAGCCGAACCCATACGTCCGCAACCCTGGAGAGAACCCAGTTAACCACGCTTTTCCTCTCAGGATCCTTCTCAGCCTCTTTCCCAACTATGCTGAGATAGTCCTCCACATCTCTGTTAAGCAGGAAAAAGCCCTGCTGCACCGCCTCTCTTATCCTAAGACTTTCAAACGCATCAGTTACAGCCCTCACCCTTTTCTGAAGAACGCTAAGCAACCACCTGTCAACGAGTTTAAGCTTCGGCACCGGCCCATCCTTCTTATTCTCAGCGACTAACTTAATGAACTCATAGAAGCTTCTCAGCCGTGAAAGCATTGAATTGGCTAAACTATCGCTGAAATCAGCGTCTTGAAGTATCTCGGCTCCAGCGGTAAGCGTTAGCCTCAGAGTATCAGCCCCGTATTTCTCGACAGCCTCTCTAAGCGGTAGTATGTTCCCCAGGGACTTAGACATCTTCTTGCCTTCCATGAGGACAAAGCCGTTCACCACTATTTGCTCAGGCCATAGGTTTCTTGGAAATACAGCCACGTGATTAAACACGAAGAACACTAGATGGTTCGGCACCAGGTCTCTCCCTGAATGCCTGCTGTCAAGCGGATACCAGTAAGAGAACTGCCTCCTCATCTCCTTCAGAATCTCAATGTCCAGACCAGAGTTCTCGGCAACCTCCTCCGGGCTCCCCACACCAAGAAGAACATAGTCAAAAACTTCACGCGTCAGCTTTTCCGGGGGCACATCCCTGATTACATGGGCAAACGTGTAATACGCCATGTATATCGTCGAGTCCGACAGGCTCTCTATAACCCATTTCTCATCCCACGGAAACCTGGTGCCGAGCCCGGTCATCCTTGCACACGCCTTCTCTCTCACCCATTCTATGACGTTTCTGAATTCAGGGATCAGGTCCGGCGGCACTATTCGCTTCGTCTCCAGCCATTCATAGGCTAACTTCTTCCACTCAGGATTGCCGTAATCTATAAACCACTGGTTCTCCAGTATTTTAACTATCACCTTAGCGCCACACCTACAGTAGACGGGGCCGTTCATCACCTCATACATCAAGTCAGCCATTCCAGCCTTGGCCATCTCTTCCTTCACGGCTTCACGCGCATCAGACACCCTCATTCCAGCATATCTACCTGTATTCTCGGCCATAACCCCCCTGTGATACTCTAAACTGTATACCTGTCTAGTGATCTCTTCAAGACGCGGATCATCCTGGCTAACCACCCTTCTCTCCTCTGTCAGGAGGACGCCCGCCGGTCCTTGCAGCCCCTCCACCTTAATCATTTGAATTACTTTAAGTCCAGAAACAACGCTTTGCAGCTTTTCATCCAATGTTCTACTCTGCTTAAGCTCCTTAATAGCCACGTAATCATACGGGGCATGGCCAGGCACAGACATAACTACTCCCGTTACGTTTTCCGGGTCCACAAAGGTGGCTGGGAGAACCGGCACACGGCCGCCTACTTGAGGTCGTATAACCCATTTCCCTACGAGTTCGCTGCCGCGGACGTGTCTACATATATCAACCTGGTGTCCCTGATGTCCAAGTTTCACCGCGGCCGCCTCGCTGATAATCCATGTTTCCCCGTCCACCCTAGCCTCAACGTATATGGCATTTGGGTTCACCCAAACGTTAGTTACGCCAAATATAGTCTCAGGTCTAAGGGTACCTGCAACCATATACTTGCCGGGTTCCCCGTCAACCCGGAACTTCAGGAGAACGTACTCGCCTATCTCAGCCTCTACGTCGCCCTTAGTGTCGTGTTGCCCAACGGGATTTCCGCATTTCGGGCAGTACGCTACAGGATGCGTTCCAATCTTTATGTAGCCTTTCTCCCTAAGCTTCTCAAACTGCCAGTGTATAAACCTGCTGAACGTGGGATCTATAGAGGTAAAGCTTCTACGCCAATCTATGGAGAAACCGGTTGCCTCCGCAGCTGCCCGCCATTCATCCTTGAAATAATCGGCGAGCCGTAAAGGATCCCTAAACTCTTCAAGC
>CAYSTQ010000235.1:0-3418 GCA_964433855.1 uncultured Thermoproteales archaeon | reverse complement strand
CTCAGGGAAGAGTACGGCTATAGGGATAATGCTGGGCCTACTGAAGCAGGATGAGGGATTAGTGGAGGTGATGGGAGACGAGCCGAGAAAAGCTGTTGAAAAGGGGCTTGTCGGAGCGCTGCCTGAGAAATACCACTTCTATGACTTCATGACGGGCGCCGAGTACCTGTCGCTGGTGGCTAGAGTTAAAGGCGTGCCGCAAGAAGAGGTGGACAAGCTTGTAGATCAGCTATATCTGAAGGAGTACGTCGGGAAGAAAATAAGGGGGTATTCTAAGGGGACTCTTCAGAAGCTGGCGTTAGCCCAGGCCCTTCTGGGCGATCCGCCTCTCATAGTTTTGGATGAGCCGTTCGCCAACCTTGATTTCAGGACATCGAAAAGCCTACTCGACATCCTGGGGAAGAGGGCTGAAAGAGGGGTTAGCGTCGTTTTGAGCACGCATGTTCTAACGTATGTCGCGGGGTTAAAGGGTCGGGTCGTGCTGGTTAACCAGGGCAGGGTCGTTAGGACAGGGGGCGTCGACGAGGTTCTTGGGAGGCTTTGGAGAACTCTAGTTATCAGGTGTGAGCGCCCACGGGAGCTGGCTGACATGCTGGCTGGAAGAGGGTTTAAGGCCAGGGCTACTGGTGTTGACAGGGTTGCTGTAGCGTTTAAGGATGAGGAGGAGAGGATGCAGTTGCTGGAGAGCATCAGGGAGCTGGGGCTTCTAGGCCGGGTGGAGATCATGCGGGGCGATCTTAGCCTTGACGACGTTTTAGATCTGGTGGTGGAATGTGGCTGAGATCCTGTCTGCGGAGCTTAGAGAACTGACTAGGTTTCCATTAGTTGACGCTTGTCTAGCCGTAATCCTGTTCATGGTTCCAGCACAGATGTTTTGGGCCAGCACAAATATCGGCATCTCGTCTTCTCAGACCCTGGTCAGGGAGCTTCTTGGAACGACGATATTCACTGGGTTTACTATAGTCCAGCTCTTCGCAGCGCTGGTGTCGGCTGTCGCCTCATCGCTCTCGGTGGCCAGAGACTACGAGACGGGGAAGATGCACGCTATCCTCACCCTACCGGTGTCGAGGAAGACTTATCTCTTTTCGAAGATCGTCTCAGGCATTCTGTTGATGTTTACGGTTTCAATGTTGTCGCTGGCTGCCGGGGTGACCCCCGGGTTCTATCCGTACCCGGCAGAGCTCATATATTATCTGGCTGGAATCATTCCCGTGGTGATCCTGCTGTCTATGTTCTACACGTCGCTTTTCACCCTTGTAGCCCTTCTGCTCAGGAAACCAGTTCCTTCAATGATGATGTCTGTCGTGGCAGCGCTGGCCCTTGAAACCGGCGGGAGACTCCTAGGAGAGAAATACTGGTTTCTGCCCCCGCAATGCTACCTTGAACTGGCTCGCCGCCTGCTCGGTCTTAAAGCTCTAAGCTACGCCCCGCTCATACTGTCTCTGCTGTACCCAGTCCCGCTGCTTCTAGCGGCAATACTGTTTTTCGAAAAACTGTTTGAGGTGGGCAAATGATGCTGGCGGCTAGGATAGGGCTTATCCTTATAACGCTGTCGTTGGCCTTCTACGTGGGCGCGATGAAAAATGCCTATAGTGTCATGGAGGCCGGAAGCCTCCTCCCAACGGCAACATACTGGGTTTACCTGCCGCCCCTGGATAGAGACGTAAACCTAACTCTGGGGGTTCTACCCAGGATCCCGGGAGGCGGTGGAGGCATGGCCTTGAAGGGAAGAATAGTCTTTGGACTGTACGGCCCTGATGGAAGACTGTTGATGAACCGGTCTTTAAGCCTGCCCTGCTCAGTGAGCTTCCGGCCTAAGGCCAGAGGCCTGTACAAGCTGGTTATACAGTCTTCAACGGCTGGAGGCCGCGTGCCGCTTTCAATTCGGGTGAAAGGCGTTGAGACCGACAAGTTTTTAATGGCTGAGGCGTGCGGCCTCATAGGGGTAATACTGTTAATACTTCAGCTGGCTTTGAAAACCATGTTTAAAGTTTTGCCTTCGAGAAAACCGGCTTTTACTGGTTCCTAAACACATAATATTTTCTAAGGAAATTATTTGGGGACTCGTAGGACTTAGCCCCACGAGTTTTTACTTTCAGAGTTCAAGATAAATATATTCTGGTACTCTATTTAACTAAAAGCCTGATCTTTAATCCATATTCTTTAATATTTATAGAAATCCTTACCACAAATCACAAGAATTTTGTCGTCTCCCCGAGCTCTCTTTCAAGCTCTTCAGCCTCATTCACACCCCTTGTCTTGAACTCTACCGATAGAATTTCTGTATTCCCCGTCTTTTTCACCAGCTCTCGTGTAACCTCTGAGAAGCCTCTTTTTTCCCTTTAACATGACTAGCTCCCAATAAACATCATCCGATACGTAATAGTCCCGCAGTACCCACGCGTATTTTCATCCATACATATTATTATTTTCAAGGATTATAGACAATTAATCCCTACCAGCATCAGCTGAAACCTCCTAACCTATTTTCAGCAACTGGCTCTTCCCAGCATCAACTTTTAACTTGTTTCACGGAGATCAGCGTCACAACCGCGGTTAACAGACTAGTAGCCTTATGAAACAGTTTCATTTTTCATGGGTGTTAATGGGGTTTTGTGGATTTAAAGTGCCTTATCGCTAAGAGGGATGTTTTTACACTTCTTGGTTATAGTGCTAGCGGACATTGACCCCGATGAGGAGGGCGAGGGGTGTGAGCCTAGGTGAACCCTGGTTCGACGGGGGGTCAGGAGCAAGATGACTGGCTCCCGCAGCCGGGCCCGGGGGGATAGACATGGGTGATGAACGCTTACGTAGATCCACTAATGTCTACGTAAGCTAGAACCCTTATTAGGGGAATAGGTGAGCCATATTGCCCGTCAGGAGCCGCTTCTACGAAGCGTTTCAGGCATTGACAGAACAAGGGGAAGCCTGGTGGTCACGTCCACAGCTACGAGCATCAGGAAGGGGGCGGCTGGGCTTACGGCGGACCAGAGGAGGCCGCCTACGAGAGGCGCAGGGGTTCTGGCCAGTCCCCTGAGCGTACTTATAACCCCTGTCCATCTGCCGCGCTGCTCCGCTCCTACGAGCTCCATTCTGAGAGAAGACCAGGCCCCCATGCTGCCCCACACCAGTCCTCTGAAGGCGAAGGCCAGTATCAGGTATCTTGGGTCAGGGGCGAAGACTATGAGCAGCATTGAGGCGTAGAGGGCGGGCCTGAGCAACGCTATGGTCTTCTTCCGCCCTATCCTGTCGGCGAGCCTGCCTATGGGCAGCGAGGTGAGCATGTAGCTGAGGTTGAGCGCCGAGCCCATGAGACCTAGGGTTAAGGCGTCCGCCCCCTTGATCTCGGCGGCGTAGACGGTTGTGAACGGCTCCACTGCCCCGAAAACGAAGGAGCCGAGGGCTTCGACGGCTAGCC
>CAYSTQ010000234.1:0-3420 GCA_964433855.1 uncultured Thermoproteales archaeon | reverse complement strand
AGATCAGCTGCTGGTTTTCAATGCTTTGAACATCGACACCAGCCATGCTGCTTAGCTCCTCCTTTGTTATCCAGGATATAAGGCTGTAGCTTTCGCCATTGCTAGACCTATATATTTCGACGGCGTAACCGCGTTTCTCTGAGCCAAGCCTAGGCCTGCTTGTCAACCAATATTCCTCATCGAAAGGATCTATCCATAGCTTGCCAGCACCACACCAGGAGCCTGGTTCAAAGGAAGGCGGGTTAAGCAGAACTCCTCTAAACACCCTATCTGAGAAGATCGCTTGTGGAGGATAAAGACCGTTCCACAATCAACACCACCACTATTGATAGAGGAGCCCTAACTTAAAAGCTTTGGAGATCGATTGTCATAGTTCCAGACGAAGCATCTGCGGAATCAACAAATCTATTTACTTACCCTTACCTTTTAAGTATATGCTGAAGGTGAAAACAATGGTTATTGAAAGATCTTTGCTTCAAACCCTGTTCATCCTAACACTAATAGGCCTTACAGGCCAGCCCCAGTACGTGGATCTTTACGAGTATAACCACCTTCTCCCATTAAACCCTGACGTCACCCTGTTTAAGGAGACAGGGTCTTATAAGGCGTACAAGGTCTATTACGACAGCTTAAATGGCGAACGTGTACCGGCACTCCTGATAATCCCTAAAGGCGGCAATCCTCCCTATCCCTGTATAGTGTTTCTGCATGGATATGGTGGGAAAAAAGAGGACGCCCTAGGCCTCGCAGACTATGTGGCTGGCGAGGGATACGCCGTCTTCTCAATAGACGCCCAGTATCATGGTGAGCGTAAGAAACCAGGGGAAGCCCTGTATTCGCCGGATATAGAGAAAAGCGTTAAGGGGTTAATGCAGACCGTTTTAGACTTGCGGCGAGGCATAGACTTCCTAGAGACAGTGCCTGAGATAGATAAGGATAAAATAGGCTATGTTGGCGGGAGCATGGGCGGCATAATAGGCGGCATCTTCATCGGAGTTGAGCCGAGGGTCAAGGCGGCAGTGCTGGTGGTTCCCGGCGGCAACATGTCGCTTATGATAAGAGAGAGCATGCATCCGGCGATACCGCCCATAAGAGAACATCTCAAGAAGATCGGGATGAGCTACGAGGAACTCCAGAGAATAATGGATCCCGTTGACCCTATAAACTTCATACATTTATTCGCCCCTAGACCGGTTCAGTTCCATTGCGGTAAACACGATAAAATAGTGCCAGCAGAGGCTGGAAGACAACTCTATGAAAAAGCCGGTGAGCCGAAAGAAATATACTGGTATGATTCAGGGCATGACGTCCCGATAGACCTCGTGGCAGCACGCGCGCTAGACTTCCTCGACACCCATTTGAAAGGCAACAGGCCTCTTATAAGTCGCGAGCTACTGCTGATGCTTTATAAAAACATGCACTGGATCATAGCCGCAACGGTTCTAGCCGTTGCAGCAGTCATGCTCTTCGTTATCGCCAGATACAGAAAGCGGAAACGTTAACTTTCCCGGTTAAGCCAGTCAATATCAGGATTTTAAAAAAATGCTTACGAGGATGGGTTAACGCCTCTCCCGTATTTCTTAATGGCGTTAAGCACAGCCCTATAGCCCAGCTCCCGTCTATCCGGAGGAACAGTCTCCGTAATACCAAACACCATGCCGTCCCCAGGGTAAGCCTCCTTGATCAAACCAGCAATATATTCCTCTATAAGCTGGGGTGGCTTATAGAATATGGCTTCAGGCACATTTATCCACATGGCAACCCTACCACGCCATTTCTTCCTGGCTTCACTAACCGGCAAGTTACCCCCTGGCGGCGGCGTAAATCCATCAATGAAGTCTAGCCCTGATTCAATTATCAGGTCCACAAGGCCTTTAAGTCTCCCATCCATATGCGACCCCACTATCTTGCCGTGGGAACGAAGTATTTCGGAATATTTCTGGTAGTATGGAACACAGTATTTCTCGAAAAGCCTACGGCCTATCAATCCTTCATCTATGTTATCCCCTAAGAGCACTATTTTCACCGGTGACCGGGCGGCTATCCTGCAGGCCTCCGTAACTTTCTCGTCGATCAGCTCAAGCATACGCTCTATCCTCCCGGGATTCCTGACTATTTCAACGGAGAATTTTCTAAAGCCGAGATATCCGATGATCAGCCTCATAAGCGGCGTATAACCTACCCCAGTATACGTGACGCCGTCGCCGCCCAGCTCCCTATCTATCCTCGCAGCATCCCTAAAGTTCTCGTCGAACCTGGTGTTTTCCAGGATGTATTCGACAACCCTATAGTCTTCTTCAGATTTAACCATGTACTCCACTTTCCACTGGCTACTTCTCTCCCCAGCCTCGGAGGGAAGGTTAACCCTAATTTTCTCGCTGACGGATCCGACCGGGGTAGTATACGTTCTGACCATATAGTCGCCGCAAACCTTCTGTTCGACAATTAATCCCTCGACGCGTTTTCTCAACACGCTTACAGGCACTGAAATTCCCATACCCATGTTTCTAAGCTCCCTCTCCCATTCACCCCTTGGAAGATGGCCTGACTTAACTATCCACGGTATCTCGTCAACAGGCCGCCAGGTAAGCGCATTTAGCACCCTCTCCCTAGGATTCACGCTACACCACCTGTTTAATAGCCTTTAAAGCCGCCCAAAGACCCCCTTCAACTACCCTGCCGAGAGGCCGCCCGTAAGGCATTATAAGCAAGTCTCCATCACCCGGGGCAACTCTTGACATGACCTGGGAGTAGAGACTAGGATAGTCTGTTGAAAGGTCTTCTGACACGCCAGGCATGCTTAACCTGCTGCCTGAGAAGCGCATTACTAGGGCTCCTTCAGCACCATGCCTAACGCACTCATCCCTAAGGGCGAGCACGTTTAACGTCTGAACGCCGCCCACCTGGATACAGGGGGCTTGAGGAAAAGGCAGTATCCCTGAAATATCTAAGAAAACTATTTTCACAACTCCTAGGAGACCCATAGCCTTGTGGTAGTACTTTAGGCCTTTGGCTGTAAGCCTTGTACCGCCTCTAGCTGGCTCGGCATAGCTATGATCAATCAAATACTTCAGTAACCCCCTAGCCTCCCCTTCGCCCACTCCCATAAGCCTGCCCAACCTGTACCTGCCAATCCTTCCCAGGTTAGCCAGCAAAACCATGACTGCTACCATCCTTATAAAACTCGGTGATGAGACCGTATACTCCGGTTTCATCGGATAATTCATCTCCGTATGATCCGGCAAAAACCCTAGATGAAGTCCTTCCAGTACTTCACGCTTTTCTCAAGTTCCTCAAGCACCTTATCCTCCCTGTACTCGAAGGGATGGATTATCTCTAGAAACAGGTAGTTTCCACTCGATCCGCTTTCCTTTAAAGCCTCCAGAACCTTGTCCGGCTTTATTATCCCTTTAGAGTTGT
>CAYSTQ010000233.1:0-3424 GCA_964433855.1 uncultured Thermoproteales archaeon | reverse complement strand
CAGGGCTGTGAAGAGGCTTGCGGCCCTGGAGAAGGAGCTGCGCGGCAAGGGGGGGCTCAAGACGTGCTCCGGGATACTTGAGACGCTGTACGAGTCGGTGCTTGAGGACGGAAGGTGGAGGAAGTACTCCAGGGTGGAGCCCGGCAGGCTCCCGGAGGAGGAGAAAGATCTCGTGCTAGGCCTCTGCTCAAGATACGTCTGGTCCAGGATCGACCCCCGCCTATCCGAGATGCTCAGGAACCTTAGCAGCGCAGGCGTGGACGCTGAATCCATGCTCCTGGAGGAGCTGAAAAGGAGCGTCCTCCAGTACCTTAAAAGCTTCAACCTCTGCAGCCTAGAGGAGAGACTTGGGAAACACCTGTCTCTACAATCAGTGTAACAGTCCTAATTCTCCGGGAAAAGGATAAGATTAAAAGGCGGCTGTGAAAGGCTTACGCTTCTTACCCGCTTTCTAAACAGGCTTGAAGAGAAGGACTTATTTCTACAGCCTAAGCCAGCGTGTTTTAACGACTATGGCGACGGCAGACCTAGGCGTTACTATGAAGCACCTCCCCATGCATACCTTACCCGTGTGGCTGGTGTAGTTAACCATTACTACACAGAGCTCTTCCCCGAACCTCCAGGCAGAGCATAGCACAGCCGGATGCTCCCCTTCCACAACCGAGACCTCGTTCGGCATAGTATATATGGTTCTCCGGAGAAACCTGACCTTGACCAAGGGCTCGACACATGGCTTAAAGGGGATCCATTCGCCCCACAGCAAGAACTTTTTTAGAAGTCTTCGTAGCCGTGTAAGACAGAGAAGAAATCTTAAAGCTTCCCTCTCCTTGAAGGAGGCCAGTGTCAAGTGGTGAACAGTCGGCGTGGAGCCCCAGACGAAGGCTCTGGCCTCCTCGAGCGAGAACTGCAGGAGCTTTGTGTAATCCAGAGGTCTAGAGGGGCTAGGCCTTCTACCGGGGGGCCACAGGGGATCGTAGGGAGGCTCGTCCTCTAGGGAAGCGTAGCTCCCGTACGTGACGGCATACCCGTGATACACGGCGTTAAACAGCGGTATAGGCCTCCAAAGCCCCTCTCTCCCTTTATACCTCCCGTATCTTTCAGAACTGTTGTCAAGCGTCAGGAACAGGTCGAAACAGCCGATGAAGGCCTCGCTGCAGCCCTCCGTCGCCAATGCAACGGGTCTCCCGCATCTACGCCTAACCTCCTCCGCCAAAGCTCTATACCCTTCAACCCAGTGGCTCCCGCCGCCGAGCGGATGCCCATGGGCTGGGTCGAAGCAGTCCAGGGGTGGCGCTGCGGCCACCTGATCTATATAGACGCCGTCGACACCGTAGTCCTTAACCAGTCTCTCAACTATCCCGGCCAGGGTCTCCCTCCAGAAACCGGTAGCCGGACACATGACGGCTAAGGGATGATCTAAAAACCTGTTGTAGTGCTCCACATAGACCTCGCCCCGTCTATCCTTAGTAGCGTAACGCCTCGCCCTGAGCCACCCAGCTGTCGTGCAGTCCCAGAGGCGCCCATTCACGTAGACGATGACGGGGACGCCCAGCTCATGCAGCCGCTTAACAGCGTCCCTAAACCCCCTGTCTCTAGGCGGCAGATACTCAGGCATTCCCAAGTCGTAAGGATTGGCATGCCACCAGTACCACATGACCGCTATCCTTAGCTCCGGGGCCAGCCTTCTGAGCCTCTCCACGGGTTTAACGATGTTTTCTACAGCCCCCCTGTTCCAGACCCATAGGTCAACATCCCTAACCCAGCCAGGCCTCTCCTGGCCAGCCCCCTCACCAGGCACAGCTCTAAACCGCTTCTTGTACTTAGCCGCCGCGTCCATCCAGTCCTCGGCAGACCCGATCCAAACAGCGTAGGGCACGCTGTAGACGGCCAAGCCGGTAGCCAGGTTCTCCGGAGTATGAGTAAAGGAGAGATACAGCCCCTCTCCCCGCCTAACAGCCTTCAGCCCTTTAGCACGGTGCACGGGATCCCTTGCAACCATCATCAGACCCGTCCCGTCGAAGCTGTAGGCGGTGAACTGCATCGACAGAGGAGCTGGATATCTCCAAAGTTTTTCCTCCCCGTCCTTGAAGAACCCTGGATCCAGGATCTCTATCCCCATGCCCTCTGGAACCGCTAGGCTGAAGCCCTTGTCAAACGGTAAGGGGCCCACTATGGGGAACTCCACGTCCAGTAGCTTGGTCCCGGGCTCCTTGCCGACGCTAAGCGTTACGTCAAGCCCGTCCATGCCCCTAGAAAGCACTGCGCGAACCCTGATGCCTCCCGGGCAAGCTCCCCAATCCAGATACACGTCACAGCCCTTCTCCTCAAGCCTAAAGCCGCTAGCCTCCTCCGGCCTAAGCCGTCTAACACCACGGCCATCCTCAACCAGCAGGCTCCACATTCCGACACCCTTCTCAGAAAGCATAGATAGCCTGGAGCACCCGGTAAGCGTCAGGCGTTTAACCAGGCCTTTGCCGTCCAGCAGCAAGCGGAGCACGCCGGCATCTATACCGTACAATCAGGGCACCCTCCACAGATACAGCTCCACTAACAGATTTAGCTGAACAAACCTATAAATCAGCCTTGCACCAGCGGGGGAAATCAGCGCTAAAAACTGCTAGAAACATAGCCTGTGAAACCGAGGCCGGGCTAAACATCACGTATTTAACTGTTCACAGGATTCTCTACCTTATGCAGGAAACAGTGCTCCATCCAGGGACGCCGAAGGAGGCCGGGCTATCCCGGAGCCGGCTGAAGTACCTGGACTTCTACATCAGCAAGCTAGTATCGGAAAAATGCTTTCCCGGAGCCGTGATCCTAGTAGCTAGAAAGGGAAAAGTGGTGCTTCACAAGGCCTACGGCTACGCCCAGACATACCCAGCCAGGAGGCCGATGGAGAAGGACACGGTGTTCGACCTAGCCTCCCTGACAAAGGTCGTGTCGACGACGCCTATAGTCATGACGCTTATCGAAGACGGTTATCTAGAGCTATGGGATAAAGTGAAGGACTATATTCCCTGCTTCAGCGGCGGAGGCAGGGACAAGATAACCCTGTGGCACCTGCTAACCCATACATCCGGGTTGCCAAACAGGCCCCTATACAAGCTCCTATCCGACCCAGCCGACACAGTAGAGTTCATCGCCAAGGTAGAGCTGGACTACATCCCTGGCTCAAAGGTTCAGTACAGCGATCTAGGCATGATCCTGCTGGGCTGCATAGCCGAGGTAGCCACAGGGAAAAACCTAGACCAGCTCTTCAACGAGAAGATAAGAGACAGGCTGAAGCTGAACGACACAATGTTCAACCCTCCGCAGGATCTGAGACGGCGAATCGCCGCCACGGAGCTCTGCAGATGGCGCGGACGCGTGCTCGTGGGCGAGGCCCACGACGAAAACGCGTATTTCCTGGGAGGCGCCGCCGGGC
>CAYSTQ010000232.1:0-3427 GCA_964433855.1 uncultured Thermoproteales archaeon | reverse complement strand
ATGGCATTATGCAGTTTACCTATAACCAGCTTCTCCCCCGGCATCCTATCCACCTCCACTGGTGAAAACGTGAGAACCTCCCCGACCCTCAACGTAATCCTAGCCCTTTCCGACTCAAGCCTGTTAACAAGCTGTATAACCTGACCGTCCTTGGTAATTATCAGCGTTGCGCCAGCGTCCGACCCGGAGAGATACCTTTGGTTAACAGAGTTGAAAACTAAGACGGCGTTAAGGCCCTGGCTCTCTAAGGCGCTAGTTAACCTGTTAATTCTCCTACCGTATTCTGGCTCCATGAGATTGTCTCCTCCGTAAATAGTTAAAAAGCTTGCTGCACCCGGACATTTTAAGCGATACCGTTTTTTGCCCAGTTAGCTCATAGCTAATAGTTGCTTTGAGCATGGAGGGATGGATTTGCTAAGCTGGAAGAGCAGGTTCTTCATGTTACTGTACAGGATTGCAACAGTGATCATTATAACATTCATGGGCGCGCTAGTTTTCAGAGAGTATACAGGTTATCAGCCGTATCTGTCTCTAGCCATAATCGTCATAGCCGCCATGACCTCACTAGTGAGTAATAGCGCCCCATATGCTATACTTATATTATTTCTAATTATGTGGCAAGTCCAGCTAAACGCCTCAACAGGAATTCTTCTAGGGGCTGCAGTGCTCATTGCCCTGGCAGCTTTACGCAGCTGGAACGCTGTCTTCACCCTGATATTTCTGCTTCTCCTTACCTCGAAATATGAGGAAGGCGGTTTCATAGCGACTAGCCTGATGCTTACACTGAACTCTATATCAAAGCCCTCAATAGCAGTCCCCTTTAACGTGCTTTTCACACTATCTGTTATCATTTTTACCGCTCTCAGAGCTGGGTTAGGCGGCGGCTATACAAATGTAGGGCTTTACATAGTCCCGCTAGATAACACGTCTATAAAAAATGCGTTTATACCTGGTTTTATATCGGGGTTTGGAATGAATGTAAACGAGGAAATAAGCTTCCTTGTTAACCTATTTCAGGTACATGGAGTTCTCATAGCTAACCAGATATTGTTCTCGGCGGTTGCTGGCTATATATGTAGCAAAACCTCATCTACGAAATCGCATTGGAGAGGACTTCTCGGCGGAGCGGCTTCAGCTGTAATACTTTCAGCAGGTAGCGTAGCGAGCGCCGTAACCGCTTCAAGCGAGCCGTTAAGTCTCGAGCTATATTCAGGCTTCATAGTGGCTACAGCGGTTATAACCTATTTCTTCGTCCAGGTATATGACTTCTTGAAAAAATATAATGTTACACTTACTCAACTGGCTAGACTCCTTGAGGAGAACGGCGTCAGCATAGAGGAGAGGGTGAAGGTGGCTGGTCTAGACGAGGTTAAAGAGGAGATCTTTAACAGCGTCATACTTCCTTTTAAGAAGAAGTGGCTCGCCAAAAAATATTCTCTAGGACTTCCGAAAAGCATCGTGATATACGGCCCGAAGGGCTGCGGCAAGTCATCGCTTCTAGCCATGATATACAGGGAGCTAGGGGATAAGGCTGTTTACCTAGACTGCAGCAGTCTTCCGAGTAATTTGGATAGGGCCATGGCTAAAATAAGAAATATATTTAAGATAGCCTTAGAAACGGCGCCATTCGTAGTATTGCTCGACAGTTTCGATAAACTACCTTTAAACAACGAGGAATTCGCTGGAAGACTGGCCAGGCACGTAGACAGGGCACTCCGCGAAGGCGTTGTAACCGTCATAGTACTGGATAACGCATCAAGTCTAAACTCCTGTTTCTTCAGCATAATTCCTGTGGACAAAATGATCTATGTCGGCCTTCCAGGGTTTAAGGATAGAATGGAAATATTAAAAGCCTACCTAGGCAAAATGCCCTTATCTAGGGATGTTGATTTCGAAGAGCTAGCTAGACTCACTGACGGAATGACCGGTGCCGAAATAACAGCGGTTTGCAAAGAAGCCGCGCGCAGAGCAGCTGGAAAAGCCGCGTCAATGGGTGTTAAAAGACCTGTAACCATGGAGGATATCGTTGAAACAATTGCTAGCCTAAAACATAAAAAGCAGACAGTATCTTTGCCATTCAAAGCCGTTCCAATGACGGATGAGGCTAGAACAGCAATAATAGGTGAAATAGCCTACTACTTGACAGCCGGCAAACCCATAAGCGTTCTACTTTTTGGGCCTAAAGGTTGCGGGAAGACAAGGCTTGTGAATCTAATAGTTGTAAACCTAGATGTTGAAGCCATAATCCTTGACTTTAAAGGTGGAAACGGATTGCGGAGGGAAACGCTCGAGAAGGTCTTTGAGAGCGCAAGCATGAAAAATTCGATGATAATACTGGAGAACCTTGATTATGCGGGTTCTGAGGTTATCGATCTGGTAAGCGCTGAACTTGAGAAGATTAAAGATAGGAAAAACGGTATGGTTGTGATCGCCACTTGCAGAGACCCGGCGGCTATACAGGGAATGCTGAGCCTGTTCAACAAGAAGATATACCTGCCTCTACCCAATAAGCGTTTAAGAGCTAGGATCTTCATGGAGGAGCTGGGGAATCTTCCAATAGGGTCAGACGTGGACTTCAACAAGCTTGCAGAATATAGCGAGGGGTTCACTATAGGCGATATAGTCTCCGCCTGCAGACAGGTCGTCGACAAGTATAAGCTGTACACGTCCACGGCAGGTCCCAAGCCGTTAACCATGAGCGACATACTTACGGTTTTAACATCCGCTAGCCCGAGCATAGACAGAGACGATCTAGACAGGTACAAGGTTATTATTGAGGAGCTAACAAATAGATCTGCAGCTGTTGAACTGTTAGAGGGAAAATGAATTGTTGACCAATAAGGTATTGCTCACAGGTAGGCCCGGTATAGGAAAAACCACAGCCGTCCTCCGGATAGTAGACATATGCAGGACAAGAGGCATTAAGGTAGGCGGTATGGTAACGGTTGAGGTTAGAGTTGGCGGGGTTAGAAGAGGGTTTAAGATAATAGATGTAGCTTCTGGCCGTGAAGGCGTTCTCGCAAGGGTTGGCAGCGGCCTGAGGCCTAGGATAGGGAAGTACGTTGTAAACATCGGGGATCTAGAGAGAGTCGGGGTCACAGCTGTCTTAAACGCTTTAGATTCTGCCGACCTAGTTGTTATAGATGAGATAGGGCCCATGGAGCTTTATTCTGAACGTTTTAAAAATGCTGTGAAAAGGGTGTTTTCCTCTGACCGTAAAGCTGTAGCAACACTACATATCAGAGGGAGAAGATACCCGATTGTTCGTAGACTTATCGAAGAAGGGGTTCCAGTAATCACCATAACCGTTGAAAACAGGAGGCGAGTGCCGGAGGAAGTTTTCAGACAACTGTTCGGTTGATTTGATACCTGATTTGTTTTCCTTTTGTAAAAGATAAACTTAAAGGGAAAAATATTAGGATGATTG
>CAYSTQ010000231.1:0-3430 GCA_964433855.1 uncultured Thermoproteales archaeon | reverse complement strand
GGGATAAGGGCTGAAGGCATCTAAGCCCGAAGCCCTCCCCGAGACGAGGCGGCCAATCCCTGACGCTCAGGGGCTGGCGACGGCCCTGTGTCAGGGACGAGGGCTCCCGTAGAAGACGGGGTTGATGGGGTGGCGGTGTAAGCACCGAGGCCCTATGGGCCGAGGTGTTCAGCCGGCCACTCCCAATCGCCCGAGTGTGCTGATCACGCCAGCATCAGGCTGGGCGTAAACGTCTTGGACCTGTGCATGGCACAATGTTTAAAGAAAGTTTTCAGGGTCTTCTGTTTAAGTTAAGTTTATCATTTTCCGAGATCTATATTCTATAGGGGGTAAGCCGGCGGACGGGTGCCGGGCCTATCTGGCGACAGGTAGGCCTGAGGAAGCTCCGCCACCTACGCGGGCCCGCGACCGCCGTAAGGCGGTAGGGCGAGAGCCCTGGCAACGGAGCAGAAACGATATCCCCTTCGGCGCATGTGGATGATGCGGTTAGGGGTCTTTCCCTGGAGGGCCCCTGGAAGGCGGCTGGCAACAGCCGCTGAGTAACCCGTTGACGATGCCGAAGGGTAGAGTGAAACGGCCGCCCCGCGGGTTTAGGGCCAAGCAGGGCCTATGAGCCCCGCGTTGAGGCCCGGGTAGGCCCCTAGACGGATCCCGTCTAAACAGAAGGCGGGCTACGACCGGCTTACCCCCTCTCCGCCCTGTCGTCAATTTTATCTGGTGTTGGACATTAGAATCATGGTAATGGGCATCGCTGAAGTTTATGGAGTAGGTGTTGTAGTTGCTTTTAAGGGTAGGGATAGACGATGTGGATTCGCCGCTTGGAGGCTGTACAACCTACGTTGCAGCTGTGCTAGCCTCCATGCTTGACGGGTATCGTCAGATAGAATTCGTTGACTACCCCATGCTTGTCAGACTTAACCCTAACGTGCCTTTTAAAACTAGGGGGAATGGGGCTGTCTGTTTACGGTTAAACGTGTCGCCGGAAACCTTACCGGAAGTTAAAAGCCTGGTGGTGGATACTGTTCGCAGGCTGTCGGCTTTAAAACATGGTAAGACGGATCCAGCTGTGGTTTTCGCTGTAGAACCTGTTCCAGAGCTTCTTAAACAGCTTTATTTCAAGGCTTTATCATCAGTTGTAGCGTTAAGTTATGCTTTCAGGGTGGCTAAAGAAGCGGGTGTTGAGGTTAAAACGTTTAAAAGGGGGCGTGGCTTGATAGGCGCCTTAGCGGCCGTAGGCGCTGTTTTTGAGGATTTCACGTATGAACTGCTTGCTTACAGGAGGGCTGAGTATTGGGGAAGACGGCGTCTGATAGATTCCGAATCGGTCATAAGGTTTGACAGGCTGTTTAGGCCTAGGGTTTTCGGCAATGTTGATTATAGCACTGGGAGGATACTTATAGCTCCCCATGGTCCAGATCCTGTACTCTACGGGGTTCGCGGAGACGATGTTGAAGCCTTGAAGGCGGCGCTTAGGATTATAATGGTTGGCGAGCCTATTGATAGATGGGTTATATTCAAGACGAATCAGGGAACGGATTCGCATCTGATGGTGAGGAAGAGTATCGGCGAGTTAAGGCCCTATGACTCAGTTGTTGTACAGGGTTTTGTCGAGGGTGACGTGGAAGTTTTACATGGGGGAGATGTTCGGTTTAGGATATTCGACGATACAGGTATCCTGGATTGTCTGGTATATAGGGAGACTGGAGCTTTGAATAGGGTTGTTCGGCTACTGAGAGAGGGAGATCTGGTTGAGGTTGCCGGAGGTTTAAGGCCGCCTTCTAGAAGACATGGCTTAACGCTTAACGTTGAAAGGCTTAGGCTGATACGTTTGGTGCCTGAGAAGGAAGTAGCTAATCCGCTTTGTCCTCGGTGCGGTAAGCGGATGAAATCTATGGGGAGGGGGAAGGGGTTTAAATGTACTAGATGCGGTTACCGGGATCCGTATGCGGCTAAGGTGCGTAGGTTTAAGGCAAGGCTTGTTGAGCCTGGAATATATTTAGCGTCTGCTAGGGCGCATAGACATTTAACTAGGCCTTTAACCAGATACGGTGTTCGTGCAAAGCCGTCCGGCCGTCTTGAAAAGCCCTGGCATTGGCCATAGGGTCTTCTTTAGAAGTTTAGTGACAGCTCCTCTCCTGTCTGTGGGAAGTAGGTTTCAAGGCCTAATTCCTTTTCACAGTATTCTTTAAAGCCCATGCCGACAGGCTCCTCTGAGTGAAGAATTACTACTTTGGCGGAGGCTGGCAATTTGTTTACAAGTTCTATTAACTCCTTTCTGCCGCTGTGTGACGAGAAGTCGAACCATTCAACTCTGGCCTTTATCTTTTTTGGTTTTTCACCTTGGTAGAACACCCCGTCTTCAAGTAGTTCTCGGCCCGGCGTCCCTCTTGCCTGGTAACTAACTAGGAACACAGCGTTTTTAGGATTGTTGTATATTTTTTTAAGGTAGAAGACGGCTGCGCCGCCCTTAAGCATTCCAGCAGGTGATATTATCACCGAGGGAGACTTGACGGCTTTTAGCCGGTCCTGCCATCCTCTTATCTTTATCACTCGCCTGTACGTGGATTCGACCAGTTTAGGGTCTTTTAGAGAATCAGGGTGGTTTATTAAGGTTTCAAACACTATCCGGCTCATGCCGTCCAGGTATATCTTGACGTCAGGAAGATATTGTTCAAGGACGCATGCTATTTCCTGTGAGCGGCCTACAGCGAAAGCCGGTATAAGTACGACTCCCCCATCTTCAAGAACTTCTCTGACCGAATCTACAAGGGCCTTTTCGCCCTCCTTTCTGTCTGGATGGTCGAACTCTGCGTAAGTTGCTTCCATTAATACTAGGTCTACGTCTGTGTCCACGTTTGCGGCTTTTAGCAGCGCTGTCTCTGTAGTGTTTATATCTCCTGTATACAGTATTCTTACGCCATCAATCTCTAGTTTAGTAGTCATGCTACCCGGTATGTGTCCAGCGTTATCGAAATGGAGCGTGGCGTTGCCGAGCTTCTGTTCCTCTCCGTAGTTCACCTCTATAACGCATTCATGCATGTTATACAGTTCTTCTAGTTCGTAAGGTACATAATAGCCAGCTATCTTCAGGAAGTCCTTTATCAGGATGTCTGTTAGCTCCATTGTCAGTCTTGTAGCGAATAACGGCTTACGTTGGCTTATATAAAGCAACGGTAAAGCGCCTGAGTGATCTAGATGGGCATGAGAAAGAACTATTCCGTCGAGCATTTTCGGGGGGTAAGGCAAAGGGAAAAGGGGTTCATCCTCTGAAACCGAGACACCATAGTCTAACAAGATTCTAGTATTATTGGACTCGACCACGATACCGGCTCTTCCAACTTCTCTCCCGGAGCCAAGCACCTTAATTTTCAACTTAGTCATATTTTACTCAGCTGACCAATCTTTTAGCCGTATCAGCACTGACGAATCT
>CAYSTQ010000230.1:0-3443 GCA_964433855.1 uncultured Thermoproteales archaeon | reverse complement strand
CTATAAATATATTCTCCAAAACACGCATCTAAAGATTCGAAAAACAAGCAGAGAAGAAACTAGAGCTATTAGGGAATTAATCCTGCACACGGCCTTTTGAAAGGCTACTATACTGGTTTTTCTACGAAGACTTAATAGAGTTATTCCCGTCTTAAAACGGGAATATTTATCTTTCTAGACAACGTATTATGTTTTATGCGGAGCTTCGTTTTCACCCTCGGCTTCCATGAAGACTATATTCTTAGAAGGCTCCGCGAGAAGGCTGCGCAGCCAGGCGAGCCGATCACCATCTTCACAGCCGAGCCCGTCGTGTCAGGCGTCAGCAGAGCCTATGAATCCCTAGCCTCATTCTGCTCAAGCCTGGGGCTCGACAGGCCGAGGCTAGTTCCCTTAAACATGGCGGCGCCGGCTTATTCACTGACCCAGGCCCGCAGCGTCATCCAGAGGCTTCCCAGGCCGATAGTCGTGGATCTAGGTGGAGGCTTTCGGAGCCTGGTTCTCCTGGTCTTCGTAGCTCTCCTAACAGGCTGTGAAGACTTCGAGCTGCACGTCAGCGTTGAAACCGGTGAGGAGCATGGTCTATACATGCCGCGCGGCGTCGTCAGGGCGCTTAAAAGGCTGAGCCCTGAGAAGCGTGAAATACTCGCCTACATAGGTAGAAGCCCCGGGATAACGGTTGAGCTCCTGGCTAGGCGGCTTGGCCGATCGGTTAAAACCGTTAGAAACCATTTGACGGACCTTAAGGCCATGGGGCTTATCGCCGCTAGAGGCCGGGGCGCCCCGCTCAAGCTCACCGAGTGGGGAGAGGCTTTAGCCGCCGCGGAGGACCGGTAAACAATTATAAGGATCTTCGAATGGAACACCTGTTTCTCCGGCTGATTTAGTTTTTCCCGGGCATCGACTGGAACAACCGTTTTCTCCATGGGTGAAAACCCAAGAATTTACTCTGCACCTACTCTAGCGGGGTGGTGGATATGTTGTCCAGGCTGGCACTTCTCAGGTCTCTCCGCAGACTTCACAGGCTGATGGAGCAGGATCCTGTGGAGGATGGGCTGAGGGGATGGAGCTGGGATAGGCCGCCGCTTAGGCCGCGCGCCTACTTGGGCCTAGGCGTCAGCGAGGTGGCCTACAGGTACTGCCCGACTATGAGGGATATCTATCTCAGGCGTTCAGGTGTGAGGGTTCCGGCGAGCAGGGCCATGGAGAATGGAAGCCTGATCCACGCGGTTTTCCACGCTGCCAGCGAGGACGTCAGGAGGGAGCTGGTTCTAGGATTGAGGGGCTGGGAAGCATATGAGAAGCTGGCCAATGGCGCCGGTGAGAGGTTGACTGGCCTAGGCGTCGACCTGGGAGAGAAGTCCTGGCTAATGGATCTTTATAAGAGCCTTGCTATGGCCTGGTGCTCAGAGGAGCGGTGGGGGCTTTTCACCGAGTATAGGGTTGACGGCTCACCCTTGGGGCTCTCGAGGAACCTTAGGGCCGACGGCCTGGCGGAGGGAGGTGTGGTCGTGGAGGTTAAGTATGGTAGGCCGGTGGGCTTCCATAGCCTCGCGCTGGCGGGCTACGCCCTGGCCCTCGAGGCGGACATGGAGGTTCCCTTCGACTATGGCCTGCTGATATACGTGAGGCGAGTCGGCGACAGATCCATAGTCAGCTGGAGCCCGGTGTACATATCCCCTGCCCTCCGCCACGACTTCATCGAGGCAAGGGACGAGGTGATGGACATGCTGCTGTCGGACCGGGAGCCGCCCCGGTCAACCGGGTGCCCTGAGACATGCCCGTTCCGGGAGGTGCGCGGATGAGGGAGCTGGTGGTTTCCGGCTATGGTGTAAGCCTAAGAGCTAGGCAGGGCTTACTTGTGTTAACCAGCCGCGGCTCCGGCAAGGTAGAGGTCTCCCCCGGGAACCTCGACCTGGTGATAATAGCCTCCGGCGGCGTCTCGGTGACCTCGAAGGCTGTCAGGCTCCTCCTGATGCACGGCGTCGACCTCATGTTCCTCGACTCCAGAGGTAGGCCAGTTGGCCGTGTTTACCCGCCTTTCATCAACAGGACTGTGGCGACTAGGAGGGCGCAGTACACTGCTTACCAAGACGAGAGAAGATGGGGTGTTGTCGGGGCCATAGTCGAGGCGAAGATCAGAAACCAGGCTAACCTGTTGAAGTACTATGCTAAAAGCAGAGAGCTTAATGAGCTCAAGGAGGCGGCCAATGACGTCCTCGCAGTGCTCCCTAGGCTCCCTGAGGCCCTCGGCGACCCTGGGGAGGTGATCCGGCTCGAGGCGGAGGCAGCCAGGGCCTACTAGGGCGGAGCATCCATGCTCGTCCCGGGCGACATCGGGTTTAGAGGGCGGAGCCACGACTCCCTTGACCTGATGAACATATGTTTGAACTACGCGTACGCGCTGCTGTACTCGGAGTGCTGGAAAGCCCTTGTTCTAGCCGGGCTGGATCCCTACGCTGGCTTCCTGCACGCTGACAGGAGCGGCAAGGAGTCACTGGTCTTCGACTTCAGCGAGATGTTTAAGCCGCCAGCCGTCGACAGGTTGCTGATCAAACTGTTCTCAGAGGGCTGGAGGCCTGAGGCGGAGCACGGCCTACTGACCACCAAGTCAAGGGGCGAGCTAGTCAAGGCTTTCTACGAGTGGCTTGAGAGGAAGGCTAGGCCGACCTCCGGCTCGGTCTGCACGCTCAGGCAGGCTTTCAAGAGGTGGGCTGTCAAGATGGCCTGCTACCTGAGGAGAGAGGAGAGGGTTTACAGGGGGTTTGTGGAGCCTTGGTGAGGGTAGTGGTGGTGTACGACATTAGTGACGACGGTAAGCGGGCCAGGCTGGCTGGCCAGCTTAAGCGGCTCGGGCTGGCGAGGATCCAGCGGAGCGCCTTCACGGGGCGGCTGGATTCCTCCAGGCTTAAGGACCTCTACAGGGTGTGCAGCCGCTACGCCGACGAGCCCAGGGACGTAATCCACGTGTTCACCTTGTGCGGCTACGATTGGTCCAGGCGTAGGGCCTTCGGCAACTATGCGGAGGTGGTGGAGGACGTGGTCGTGGTCTAACGTCTTAACGCCCTGGGATGTCAAACAGTACGTCTACTGCCCAGTTATACCGTGGCTGGCCTGGAACATGGGGATCAGGGAGCCTGAGACCTACAGCATGGCGTGCGGTAGGGAGGAGAGAGGGGGTAGGCTTCGGAAGCTCCTGGACGCCGGGTTTAAGCCGCCTATAAGGCTGGACGTGGAAATGTACTGCCCGAGGCTTAAGCTGGCCGGGGTTGTTGACGCCGTGACAGGCGCGAGAAGGCTAGAGGTCGTTGAGGTGAAGCTGTTTAAGAGGCGTAGGTTTAGCCACTTTAGAAGCCAGCTCATGGCCTACGCCCTATTATCCGAGAGATGTCTAGGGCCCACGTACTACGCATCGTTAATGCTAGGCGAAAGGCTGTACAGGTGGG
>CAYSTQ010000229.1:0-3464 GCA_964433855.1 uncultured Thermoproteales archaeon | reverse complement strand
CAAGAAAGTCAGTATAGGTAGACCAACCCACACCGTGAACGTCGGCAACCAGGCATCCCAAGGTACAGCGGCGCCTCCTAGGAGGGCCGGGAGAACATCGTCTTTTGGTGGGAACCACCATGTTGGGAGGATCTGGTCGTATTCGGGCTTGGTGGTTCTACAGCTTAAATAGCCTGTTAATACATCGTAAATGCCTATGTAACCGCATGGGGCAAGCCCGATTGCTGTGGCAGCGAATAAAAGAGTTAGAAGCTGAGGATTAAGCTTCTTAGCGAGAGCTGGCGTTATAATTACGGCCAGCCATAGCAGTACTTGAGGTAGGAAAGCTCCTTGAACCCAGCCGCCGTCAAGCTGGGGACCTAGCGTGTGGTCGAGAACCCAGCTGTAGCTGTTAGGGCCGATAAAGAGCGACAGGAACCTTATTATGACGGCCATAACCACGGTGTACGCTATTATCGGTATCCAAGGTATTCTAAACTTGTTTTCCTCACTCAAACCATATCACCTGGAAGTTTGGGTGCAAAATTATGTATCTATATCACACTATATATCTTTTCCGAAAAGCTTAAATTGAGTTGTAAAGGTTATCTGTTTAAGATAATGCACGTAATCCAATAGCATGTCCTGTTAACAGGCTATTACTGTTATGTATCTTGTTAATATTTTTTAATATACAAAATTTTATTATATGTATCCTAATTCTTAAAATCAGTAATTGTTATGGTCAGCTACTCTGCCGTTGTCTAAATTTTAATTTTTAGTAATTTAAAATTAAGCATTAAAATATGTACAAATAAATATTTAATATTAGAGAAAACTACCGAATTTAGTTTCATTAAATATGTCTCAAGGATTTTTAATCGTTTCATTGGCAACCTTAAGTGACGCAGTAAGCAGGGCAGGCTTGAAGTCATCTATGATTAGGTGGAAGGGTGTGGAGGGGCTTTATGAGCGTCGAGGTCGAGAAGCCCCCATTAAAAGAGGCAGCAAGCCCCTCTACATCGACCTAGGAGCTAGGTGTCTAGCGACGATACAGTATTAGGGTATAAGGCAGCCATAGCTTTTAGAGGAGGGGAACTTTTAGCGGACTGGTGATACTAGACTGGGAAATTGATAGGGAAAAGAGCAGGGTGGCTAGGATTAACGGGGCTGGGAGTTCTAGTAGAACAAGGAAGAGAAAGTTTAGACACGCCGTAAACGCTATGATAAAGACAATAGTAGGGTACGCCTGCTACACTGGAGTTTATAAAATTGTTGTAGGCAACCTCAAGGGCATAAGGAATAACGGCCACAATAACAGTAGGGTGGATTCCATGGTGCACAACTTCTGATGTTTCAAATGGATTATCCAGAGACTCAGGGAGAAAACTGAGGAATACGGGGGTAGAGGTTGAAGAAGTGAGCGAATACAAGACGTCTAGCATGCGTCCGAGGTGCGGATCAGAAAGGAGCTATAGAAGGGATAGGCTATTCAAGTGCCTAGACCGTGGCTGGCGGCACAGCCCCTGCTTCTAATGTGGAATGGATGCAGGTGGGAGCCGTGAAGGGCGAGGAGCATCCAAAGGATGAACACTCTAGAAGCAAGAATCCCCTACTTGAGTAGAGGGAGAGTCAAATCCATATATTCTGCTGAGTTATTACGGTATTTCTGGTAGGCTACACAGGCGGAAGCTTTAACTATTTATCGTGGATAGCATGTCCTGAGGGGGACCGTGTTTGAACCAGGATCAGGTTAAAATAGGGCTAATAGGTTGCGGCGGGATAGCCGGAGCACATGTGGTTGGCTACGGGGAGCTCTTTTACAGGGGGCTCCGGGTCTTCTCGATAAAGGCCTGTTGCGATGTCTCTGAGGAGAAGGCTAGGGGGCGGGCAAGGGAGATAGGTAGCTTCCAGGGGGAGAAGCCGCAGGTGTATACGGATTTCGAAAAGATGGTTAGGGAGGAGGACCTAGATGCTGTCGATATATGTCTTCCTCATTCCTTACATCATACCGTGGCTGTTAGATGTCTTGAAGAGGGGCTGAATGTTATAATCGAGAAGCCGCTTGGCATAACCATGAGGGCGGCCCGTAAAATAATTGATGCGGCCGAGAAGCATGGCCGGGTTCTCGCGGTGGCCGAGAACTATAGGCGGTCGCCTAACAACAGGGCTATATGGTGGGCTATAAAGCAAGGCTTGATAGGAGAGCCCAGGATGATAGTCTGGCAGGCGGCCGGATGGCGAACCTGGCCTTGGGGCTGGAGAGAAGATAAATATGTGGCCGGGGGAAGCTGGGTTTTTGACGGCGGAGTCCACTTAGCGGATCTAGACCGGTACCAGACGGGTAGAGAGCCTGTCGAGGTGTATGCTGTGACGGAGACCTTCCAGCCGGTTAGAGGCGGCATCAAGGTAACGGTCGACGACATGACTATGGCGATAATAAAGTTTGAGGAACAGCTCTACGCTCAGTGGCTATGGACCTCGTCAGCCCCGGGGAAGCGGCTTGGAATGAGGGTCATATATGGATCTAAGGGAGCGGTGGATGAGGAGGCTCTCAGGATACAGGATGGCGAGGAGGTTAGAGAGGTTAGGATGGATGTACTCAGGAGGAGAATGATGACCTCGCTAAGTCCGGAGGAACGGGAACGCATGTTTCCAGGCGGGGCCACGAACACCTTCGCCACCGAGCTCTACGACTTCTACGATTCAATATTGAGTAGTAGAAGGCCTGAGGTTGACGGCTGGGAGGCATATAGGGACATGGCGATACCGCTGGGTTTCTACGAGTCTGCTGTCCTCGGTGTTCCCGTCAAGATAAGCGATGTCCTGGAGCTAAAAGTTGAAGAATATCAAGGCGACATTAACGATAAGCTCGGCATCAAGTAAGCCCCTAGTCCTTTCCAGGGTAATGTCCTCTCAACACTATACACGTATATGTTTTCTCTACGCCCTCCATCCCCCTTATTTCTTCCAACACGTCGTTTAGCTCCTGGGTAGACCTGGTGAATATGACGGCCACTATATCGTATTGACCGCTGACCTCATAGACCTTTTCAACATTCCTTACCTGGATCAGCCGCTTGGCGATCGACGGGCAGTGGGCATCTGTCTTAGCATTAACCAGTATGAGCGCCCTTATCCCGTTGCCTTCCTCGATAGTGAACATCTCTATGTAGCCCTTCTCGACCAGGCTTTTAATCCGCTTCCTCACCGTAGCTTCAGACACGCCTAGCTGCCTAGCCATGGAAGTATAACTGGCACGCGCATCTCTTTTAAGAATGTTTAAAATGCTCCGGTCCAGCTTGTCCAACTAAACCCCCTTTCCCTTTAGTATCTTAAGTATTTTCTCTGTTACGGTCCTAGTCGTGCCGTTGCCGCCCATATCCGGGGTAAGCCCCTCCCTGGTCTCCAGAGCCTTCCAAACAGCCTTCTCCACAAGCCCCGCCTCATCCCTAAAGCCAAGGTGTTTAAGCATGCCAGCAGCA
>CAYSTQ010000228.1:0-3481 GCA_964433855.1 uncultured Thermoproteales archaeon | reverse complement strand
ATCTTAGAGCGCATACCGGGTAAAAGCGTCTTAATCCAGACATCTACCTTAAACCGTGAGGAGGCTGAGAGGCTTCTCAGTAAAGTTAACGAAAGATACCCTCCTTAAACAGTGACCCCCCCTCGGTTAAACCGATGTATACAACATGCTATGAGCCGACGCGAAACGAGTCTATGCTTAACTTCGCTCTTCCTCTCTCATCGAATAGGGCCATAGGGCTCCAGCCGAAGGACAATGGCATCTCAGGCGGAGCCGGTGCTTTTTTAGCAAGCTCGATGGGAAGATATACCTCGGGGCTCCAGTAGAACGCCCCGTGAAAACCGAGTCTACGGCAGCGGGAGAGGAAGTCTTTCAGCCATTTTGCCTGCCCCTCATGTGTGAAAGGATATCCTGGAGTCGGCGTGTTCATGAACCAGAACCGGCCGCTCATCGGACCACTTGGGTATGCATATTCCGCTATTACACACCTCTTACCTGAGGAATCCGCTATCTCTTTCAACCTATCCAAGATGTCGAAGTCGGCACCGAACATGGATGGGTAGAAGGATAAACACAAGGTGTCGAAATCGATGTCGAAGTCTTCCATCGCAGATAGGAACGAGATGATAAGCCGCTGGTCCCACCACTTACCTAGATGGATGGCTATCGAAGCATCGGGGTCTACGCCTCTCAATCCCTGGAGAGCCGCCTTAAGGATCTCAGCCTCGTAACGCCATACGCGTCTCCTAAGCCATCCTAAGTCCTTTCTCCTCTTCTTATTCGAAGCGAAGACTCCGCAAATACCGTAGTCAACCTCATTACCCACTTGGTAGAGCTTAGGTTTAAAACCCATGTCGTTAACACGGTCGACTACATCCTTCACGTAGCTCCTTACCGCTTCGGTCTTCTTCTCTATGCTTAACGTTTCCCATGCTCTAGGCGCTGGTTGTTTGTACAGGTCAGCCCACCCCTCAGAGAGAAATACGACCAGGTATATATCCATACCAGCCTCATAGGCCATTTTCATGACCGAAGCGGCGTAACGGAATCTAGAAGGCCCATTCTCCCCTACCCAAAGCCTAACTCTAGCACAGTTAACACCTTTCCCGGCTAGGTAGCGGTATAAATCTTCTACAGGCTCACCCTGCTCCGTCCTCCAGCCGAAGCCCAAGCTCTCCATGAGCAAAGCGTAATTTGCATCCACGCCGTAAAACATAAGCGCACACCTATTCGTGAAAAAAATCTGGGGATTTAGAACGGTATAAAGAACTTTACCCTCGATATTATGACTCCAGGTATTAGTGCTAGCATATGTCCTGCGATATATCCTCCCGCCATCGGTGCTCCGAACTCCTCATAAAGCTTACTACCGCCTACCCTAAGTGTTATCATTTTGAGTATCCAAGCTATTAGTGAGTACGTCCAAGAGCCCCATAGGAATCCGGCTCCTATTCCTAGGATGAAGCCCACCGGCTCGAACGGGAACCAGACGAACGTCGCATGAAGCAGGCTTAAAAGCCCCACGAAGATGAAACCGGCCACGAAGTGCGGTATCCAAGGCTCGGTACCAGGAACACTATTATAGGTATCAGGGCTACCAGATCTCTCGATTAGACCGTTACATCCCTGCATACCCCAAGTGCCCGGGAGCTTAGTGATGCCGAACGTATATGCTATATGTAGCCATGTCGTCATGGTCACCAACGGAAATATCAGTATAGAGACTAAGAGTATCTTGAAAACGCTTCTATTGCTCGCACCGGTGAGGCTGGCCATTTTATAGGCTAGGAACGCTGAGAAAAAGTTTCCACCGACTTGGTTACCCATGTCAGGAGCATCCGTAAACCATGTGTTAAAATGCACAGATAGTACAAAGTCTCTGTCCACCACTTCTGGAGCCTTAGGCCACATCAATAGTCTGTGCAACGCGTAGCCTTTATCGGTCATCCGGAAGTAAAACCCGCCGATTCCGAGAAGCCTCATGGATGCAAACCACAGAGCAATCATGTTTATAGGCGTTAACAGAGAGGATAACGGGTTCATACCGCATATAATGTGAATGAGTAGAGCTATTATAAACGACGCTATCATCAGGAGGTATGCCGTCCTGTAGCTTACGGGCTCACCCTTCTCAAACTTGGCTTTAGCAGATGAATCCATTCCCCCGAAGGCAGCTCTAAGGGTGTTAATAATGTAGCCTCTGCTCAAGGCGAGTAAAAATATCGTTAGAGCCCATACCCCCCCTATAAGTACAGCGTTCCACTTAAAAGGCTCTCCGTACATTATGGAGATCTCTCCGCACGTTCTTCTCCCGCAGCCAGGGGTCTGTGGCAGAGCGGTATAATACCCAAACTGGTAGGCTATCTGCGTCAGCACTATAAGGACAAGCCACCAGAACCACATGTTAAACAACACAGTTAACGGTGCAAAGTACGATATAGCTACACCTAAGGGCTCCTTTCCGACGAGGGCTATACCTAGGATGGATGCTAATGGCTCACCTGGTTGGACGAAGTACGCCCCGTTACCACAATTGTTCACCCTCCACCCGTACATATCGGGAAACCAGGGGAAGAGGCCTATACAAAGCGTCGGGATCCAGACGATGACCCCTAGGATAAGCCCTATTAGGAACGGACCTGAGAACCGTGCTTTTCTCTCTGGAGACGTCCTCACGAGAAGCTCATACGCCGCCGCGGCATGCGGAAACGGGACTCTCTCGACATCTATCCACTGCTTTCTGAACAAGGTTGCGATCGACAGCATTAGAATCCCATATACGACCGTGAAGACCCAGAAGAAAACTATCATAGGCATAAGGTCGATCCATGGAGTGGGAACGCCACCGTAGAGTATCTGCTTGGCAACATCTATCGGTGGAGCCATGAACCACGGCACAAGCTTGTAGGTCTCCTCCGGAGGAGACAGTATTCTGTTACCTATAAAGACGCCATAGCTCGCACACTGAGTATCTGAAGTCGGCCTACCCAGATAGAACGACAGGCATAAGGTTGTAACATACAGCCAGGTCAAAGTCGTCATGTTTAGCCTTTTCTTGAAGAAACTGAGTCTCCCAAGTGCACTAGCGAACCAGAAGCTGATAAACGGCAAAGCCGTTAAAGCCGAGTAACATATAATTACAACCCCTAGGGCTGCGGAATAGCCCGGAGGGTTCATCCATGTACCAGTCGGGTTTAAAGGGTTTATAGTCGCGGTGAAGACCCCTAGAACCACCATGAACGGTATCAGAAAATGCCAAGGGATCTTCTCCTCTACAGCCTCTTTAGACATCTTCCCACTTAAAAAATTAATTTTAAATGGTTGATATTTATGTTTAACCGCCCTTTACACTATTACCTGTCTCTCAATCCTAGAACCATCTAGTTTCCAAACGTGTACCCAGCATCTACACCTGTGTTCTTCACCGATGCGGAGCCAGCTCTTCCCCCAATCAAGAAGCTCTTCAGGGATGACCGGCTAGAAGATATTTTCCGTATTTCCA
>CAYSTQ010000227.1:0-3488 GCA_964433855.1 uncultured Thermoproteales archaeon | reverse complement strand
TTTCCATGAGCTGCCCGCTCTACATCGCCCCATATGCCGAGCTTAATAAACAAGTTTTTCACTTCAGATGTTTTAGCTAGGTTTTCTAAAGCATCTTCAACGACCAGAGGCAACGTAGGTACGGTCTCTACAACGTGGCCTCTCATAGCTACAAACTCTCTTATGGCCGTTGCGGCTATTGCTGATTTTAAAGCTAATCTTTTCTCTTTGCGATTTATTCGTTCCACTATTTTCTTTAGCGTTACTGGTGGATGCGCCTGCCGACCTCCTACAGCGCCGGGTACAAAGGCTGCTCTGGAAGACCCCTTTATCCTAGGGACTCTTGCAACTCCATGGCCTACTCCCCAGCTCTCCGCGGTAGTCCTTTTTCCTGCCATTGAATCACGGCCCTGGGGTTGACGTTTAGCCGATAGCACCGATAATACGGCACGCCGGATCAGATCAACACGTACTGGTGTATAGAAAACTTTTGGCAACTTGACTTTATCTATTGGATTCCCCTCGGTATCGTACAGTGGAACCTCTTCGGCTTCAGGTTTCAGTTTAGATATTATTAGACTCATTAACTGGTCACCCCTTTGGAACTTATATATGTAATATTATAATTACCAGTAACCTCGATTGTTGGCGGCCTCACTGGATACCGTAACTTAACCAGTCTTTTAATAGCGCCTGGCACAGAGCCTTCTATAAGAACATAGTGGTTGCGCACTAATCCGTAGTGCTTAAAGCCACCTTTCAAATTTACTTCACTTGGGTCTTTCCCTATCTTAAGAAGTCTTTTGTTATACTCTGTTCGCTGATGAAAACCTGTTTGTCCAGCTCGTGGCGTTGTGAACATGATCGCAGGTTTCGTCGGTCCTACAGATCCTATTCTTCTATATCCTTTCCTATGTTTATGCCATCTTGGGAGTATTTTTACTCCAAATCTTTTTACTACTCCTTGGAAACCCTTTCCTTTAGTCACTGATACAACATCGAGAAACTGGCCTTCTGTGAATACCTCCTTAACGGCGATCTCCTCTCCTAGCTTTTTCACTGCATAATCAAAAACTTTGTCTACTTCACCACCTATAGCTATCTCAAATACTTCTGGCTTCTTTTTACCTATACCAGTTAGCCAGGGCTGCGTACATACTATAAATCTAAACTGGTGTACTTTCTCTAAATCGGATTTTAACTCGTTTATCTTTGCTTCGACACCGGTTTTCTTAGGGATTGTAAAGACCCTATCTAAATAGTTAGGTAGTTCGCTGGCCCATACCTCATCATATGCTTTTAAACCGTAGGGCGTCACGGTATATGCCCTAATACCTATCACTTTAAGTGGGGGGGTTTCTAAAACAGTTACAGGCGAAAATATCTCTCTACCGTGAAACGGACTGTTCGGATTATCCTCTGTCCTATATACATGAAGCATACCTACTTTATAGCCTGCAAATCCTAATGGTTTAGGTTCACCTTGATACTGTGGCCAGGTTCTTATTCTGGCCACTATGCTCCTTGCCCTTACCCTAGGGTAATATGCCATCGACCCTCTTCGTGGCTTCGAGTCCTTCACCATGTCTATGCACCACTAAACTAGCTCTCGAAATACAGCTACCGATTTTAATAAAGATTTCTCAACCCTAAGCATTAATTTTAATATCTAAATGTTATTCTTTAATAATAATATATAATTTTTATACATTGAGATTCAGTATAAAATTAATTATAGCAAGCACAGATATTATCGCTTCTTCTGTTCTAACTGTTTGAACGCCTTGATCACGTATAAAGTTAATCCACATATCTGCTATATGCCTAGGCTGAACCCCTGAAATTTTACACATGTCATATAAACCTGCCTTAGGTGCTCCAAAAATTAAAACCATTTTACGATTTTCCAGCATCTTTCTTTTAATTTCCAGGGCAATATCGGTTATACTAACTCCATACCTTGTAGTTGCTATTACTAGATCTGCTTTACATACTTTTCTAAGGTTCTTGAACTCCGGTGAAAATTCGTTAACCTTATATCCCCAGTAATATGGAACACTTTCTCTTTTAATTACGCAGGCTTGTCTATTAGGTTTAATATATAAAGTCACCCTCTCCCCGATTTTAGCTCTGCCATACGCCTTCAATGGTTTTTTAAGCCCAGCTTCAATTAATAACTGATTATTTTTCTTATCCACTACTACTCCTTCCCTATATGGCATATCAGCTATTTTTTTAAAAGACGAAGGCACTATGTGCGGTGGACTTTTAAGAGGAGGAAGTAACCCTACATACTTAAATTTGGGGCTTAATGGATAGAGCAGTTTACGAAGATACTGTGGCGTATCCAAATATTTTAATATGTTCTTTATTAAGTTTGATTCATGTCTAATATTTTTTCTAGGATCTTTAAAAACTATTACTTCATCAACACGATATATCGCAAAAGCTCTTCCAATAAGACCTATTTTAAAAGTCTTCTCTTTTAGTGTACTACAGTCTTCAAGAAGTGTTGAAGGAATAGCTACAGTTATCTTTAACTTATTTCTGATAGGTATAAACATTATTTTCTAAGTCTATTTTTTCTTTTTCTTAGATTTTTTCTCCTCGGCCCTTTCCTCTTTTGCAAATTCTGTTCCAAAGAATATTGATGTACGCTGCCGTCCTCCCATCGACACCACCTGTTTTACGTAGTTAATCAGAGATATATTTTAAGTTTCTCTTTCCTCTGAAAGCCTCCAATAAGCTACTTTACCCCTTTTAACTTCCTTTACAATTCCTTCTTTTAGTAACATTCTAAGTATATAAAAGGTCTGTGAATGTGTTAAATCAACCATTTCCACAAGCTCAGAAGTTGGTAATTCCTTGTATTTTTTAAGCAATTCTATTATTTTATTTTTTCTTTCGTAAACTCTAGCCGTAGTTTTTCTCGGCATCAATCCCACCGATAAAACCCAATTTTCTAACCGTATTTTTAACCTCTAAAAGAATAAAAACCTTTAGAATATCAGCTATAGAAAGGTTCTAGGACAACGCCTTACTTTAATGAAAAATATCTTTTAATAATAGTCCAATAAACTATGTTTCACCAAGTAGCCGACCTAGCATAGGATACATTTCGATGGCCCGTTCACGTGTTATTAACGCCTGATACTGTATTATTATGTCCACAAGCAGAAGCAAACCTATTCCCGATCCTAGTACACCGAGTAGATTACTTATAACTGCTATCACCGCAACTATTAAGCCGCTAACTATCGTTAATATAGGTATATAACGTTTTAACAGCGTAGCTATTATCCTTGGGGATCTTCTAAATCCCGGCACTTGCATCTCTGCTTGCACAAGCTGTTTAGCCTGACTCATGGGATCCATCCCCGCAGTCTCAACCCACGCCATCGATAACAAAACTGATAGAAGTACAAATGACACAGAATAAATCACTGCTTGCAGAGGATCTGTTAATGCCGCCTGAAGAGATCTTGGCGGGTTTAAATAGTATACTAAGC
>CAYSTQ010000226.1:0-3492 GCA_964433855.1 uncultured Thermoproteales archaeon | reverse complement strand
ACACGTCCTGGAAGCCATAGAGAACGCCCTCAGAAAACCCAGCCTGGAGGAGGGCACCGTAGGCGCCGGAACAGGCATGTCCGCCTTCGGGTTCAAGGGCGGCATAGGCACAGCCTCCAGAAGACTCGAAACCCCCGCCGGCACCTACACGCTCGGAGCCCTAGTCCTCACCAACTTCGGGAGACGCAGAGACCTCGCCATAAAAGGGGTCCCCGTCGGCAGACACCTACAGGGCTACCCCGAGGGCAGCCGGGAAGGCTCCATCATAACGGTCATAGCCACGGACGCCCCCCTGGACAGCAGACAGCTACACAGGCTCGCCAAACACGCAGTCCACGGAATAGCGCGGGTCGGAGGCTACACGTCGCACACGAGCGGCGAGATAGCGGTCGCCTTCTCAACCACCAACAGGCCGCCCAGCGGCGAGAAGCCCTACACCGCACGGCTCCTCCCAGACCAGGCTCTAAACCCCTTCTTCAAGGCGGCAGTAGAGGCCGTCGAGGAAGCCATAGTGAACTCCCTCTTCAAAGCCACCACCATGGAGGGAAGAGACGGCCACGTACGGCACGCCCTCCCAATAGAGAAAACCCTCCAGATACTCAGGAGACACGGCGCCCTATAGCTCCCACACGAAAACCCCAAGCCTCCAAGACACGCAGCGCCAGCCAGAGCCCAGGGGAGCGCCAGCTATATAGCTGCGTCCCCATTATGGGTAGGTTGTAGAATGCTTTAAGGGTGCAGCCCGTTGAGGATCGTCGTGCTCGCAAAGCTCGTGCCCGACATCGAGAAGGTCAGGTTCGACGTAGAGCGCGGCGTCGTCGACAGGAGCTCGGCGCCGGCCGAGGCAAACCCCTTCGACCTAAACGCCCTAGAGGCAGCGGTACAGATAAAGGAGCGGCTCGGCGGAACAGTCACCGTCATAAGCATGAGCCCGCCCCAGGCCACCTCCATGCTCAGAGACATGCTGGCCCGAGGAGCCGACAGAGCGATACTCCTAACCGACAAGAGATTCGCCGGCGCGGACACGCTCGCCACCTCCTACACGCTCGCAAGCGCCGTGAGGAAGCTGGGAGAATACGACCTGATAATATGCGGGGAGAAAACCGTCGACGGCGACACCGGACAGGTCGGCCCAGAAGTAGCGGAGCACCTGGGAATCCCCCACGTAGCCTACGTCTCCGAGATAAGGCACGTGACCCGGAAAAGCATAACGGTCATCTCAGAGATGGACACCCCCCTAGTCGTCGAGATGCGTCTACCCGGGCTCATCACCGTGACCAAGGACATAAACAAGCCCAGGCTCCCCACGCTCAAGGACAAGCTAAGGGCCAGGAAAGCCCAGATAGAGATATGGACAGCCGACGACCTGGCCGAAGCCTCCAACCCGGAAAGGTTCGGGCTAGCAGGCTCCCCGACAAGGGTGGTTAAAATAACCGTGCCCGGCGAGACGGGAAGGAAAGGCCGGATATTCAGGGGCGCCGACGCCGCCCAGCGGCTGGCCGAGATCCTGGCGGAGGTGGCGCTAGGTGGCGGACGCTAAAGGGGCCGTCACGATATACGCCGAGACAAGGGGTGGGGACATACACCCCATAACCTTCGAGCTGCTCGGCAAAGCCAGGGAGCTCGCCAACAGGCTCAACACCAAGCTGGCAGCCGTCCTAATAGGCCACAACGTGCGGAGACACAGCCAGGAGCTCATCTGGCGGGGGGCCGACAAGGTCTACGTCTACGACCACCCACACCTAGAAGCCTTCGACCCCATCCGCTACAAACACGTCCTCGTCAAGCTCGTAGAGGAAACCAGGCCCGAAATACTCCTGATAGGCGCCACACCCCTGGGCAGATCCCTAGCCCCCAGGGTCGCCGCCGCCCTCAACACAGGGCTAACCGCCGACTGCATAGACCTCCAGGTAGACGACAAGGGACAACTCGTCCAGATACGGCCAGCCTTCACCGGGAACATCCTAGCCCACATAGTCACCAGGACCAGGCCAGTCATGGCCACCGTCAGATACAGGGTGTTCAAGCCGGCAGAAAGAGACACGGGGCGGCGCGGCGTAGTCGAGGAAAAGAACATAGACCTCCCCGTAGACACGGGGCTAAAAATAGTGGAGAAAGGCAGGCCTAGAGGCGTCAGCCTCCCCGACGCCGACGTCATAGTCGCGGGCGGCAGAGGCCTAAAACGGCCCGAAGACCTCCAGATGCTGGAAGAACTGGCCAGCCTCCTCAACGGCGTCGTAGGCGTGAGCAGGCCGCTCGTCGACGAGGGCTGGGCCAGCAAGGACAGACAGGTAGGCTTCAGCGGCAACACCGTGCGGCCCAAGCTCTACATAGCCTGCGGGATCTCCGGCTCCCCCCAACACCTCGCCGGCATGAGAGGATCCGAGATAATAGTCGCCATAAACATAGACCCCTCAGCCCCCATATTCAGACACGCCGACTACGGTGTAGTGGGGGATTTATACGAGGTCATCCCAAAGATAATCGAGGAGCTAAGGAGGAGGATAAACCGTGGAATGGGAGAACCTCATAGACAGGCTTAAAGCCATAGTAGGCGAGAACTGGGTCACCACAGACCCCGACATGATCAAGAGATACCTAGCCGACGAAACCCCGGACGCCGTCAGACCTCCTCCCGCCCCCAGGATAGCCGTCGTCAAACCCGCCAACACCCAGGAGGTCTCAGAAGTGCTAAAACTGGCAAACCAGGCTAAAACCCCCGTGTTCGTCAGGGGCGGAGGCACCGGGCTAGCCGGCGGCTGCGTCCCAACCAGAGACGGAATAGTCTTATCCATGGAGAGAATGGACAAGATAGAGATAGACCGGGACAACCTGATGGCCGTCGCCGAGGCCGGAGTCACCCTCGAGAAACTGATAAAGGAGGCAGAGGCCGCAGGCCTCTTCTTCCCCCTCCACCCCGGCGACGAGGGCGCCCAGGTAGGGGGGCTCGTAGCCTGCAACGCCGGCGGCGCCAGGGCCGTGAAAACCGGAGTCATGCGCAACTACGTGAAAGGGCTCGAATTAGTGCTCCCCGACGGCAGAATCCTCAGCCTCGGCGGGAAACTCGTCAAGGACAACGCCAGCAAGCTACTACACCTCTTCATAGGCACCGAGGGCATACTAGGCGTCATAACAAAGGCAACCCTAAGGCTCTACCCCAGGTACGCGGCCACCGCCACCCTAGTAGTGCCCTTCGACAACAGGCGGGACGCCATAGCCGCCGTCCCCGAGATCCTGAGAAGCGGCGTAATACCCCTAGCCGTGGAGTACGTGGACAGGGACGTGGTCGAGCTCTCAGCCAAGCACCTAGGCATGAAATGGCCCTGCCAGGACGGGAACGCCTTCCTAATATTCATGCTGGCAGAGCCCAGCGAGGACACGGTCTACGCAGAGTGCGAGACCATATCCGACATATGCAGCAGGCACGGCTCCCACGAACCCCTCATAGCCGAGTCCAGCAGGGAGCAGGCCGAGATCCTCAAGATAAGAAGC
>CAYSTQ010000225.1:0-3496 GCA_964433855.1 uncultured Thermoproteales archaeon | reverse complement strand
CAACACCCTGCCTCAACAGCTCCTCAAGCCGCCCAACCCCACCATCATCAAAAGCCAGCTGGAGCTCGCCAGGCCGCAGAAACGGAACTGCAAGCTCATCGCAGAGCCGTGGATACAACGCATTACCTTGAACTCCCAGCTTAGCTTTAAGTGACCCGGGTGGTAAATCATAGGACGGGTGCACTATAGCGCTCGTAGCCTTGCTTATCCCGAAAGCTAAGTCAGCCGCCTTCTCCAAAAGCACTAAGGAAACATTGTAGCGTGATAATTCACGAGCGATACTTGTCCCTATAATACCTCCTCCAATTATTGTTACATCGGTTTTAATCATTGCTTATCAGCTCAGCTCTACGCCTAACTGAGCTAAAATCTTCCTAACGAACTCTTTCTCCTGGGCTGTCAGCTCCATTAACGGTGGCCGCGGCGGGCCGGGATCTAAGCCCAGCAGTTTAAATATATATTTAAACGCCGGAATGAAGCTAGGCCTTGTAGACCATACAGGCTCTATTTTAAGTATTTCACGCTGTATTTCAAGTGCTCGAGCAAGATCTCCCTCAGTAAAGCTCTGGATTAGACTCTTCACTTTAGAAGCCAATATATAGTCTGAAACAACTCCATAACCTCCCTGTACCAGTATCAGCAAGGCTTTAGTCGCAGACACCGCGTAGACCTTAAAATCAGGCACCTCCTCCAAGACCCTAGCAGTTAAAAACGGGTCCGGCCCGCCCTCCTTTATACCCACGACATTGCTCATTTTAGCTAGCCTAGCAACGGTATCCGTGCTCATTACCGCTCCAAAGGGTATGTTATACAATATTATCGGTATTTTAGAATGTTTGGCAACTTTTTCAATATGTCTATAAATTTCTTCCTGGCTCAAAGGACCTAAAGGCATGATTAAAGCGGCGTCGGCCCCCGCTTCCTGAGCCGCCTCCGTCAAAGCTATTGTTTCAGCGGTCGTGTTAGCAGACACCCCAGCTATTAATGGTTTGTCGTCGACAGCCGACCTGACTTCGTTATACATATCGACTCGTTCTTGGAAGCTTAGAGAGAAAAACTCCCCTGACGTAGCCTGTATTATGATGGCGTCGACGTTTTCGGACTCTGCGACTTTCCTAGCTATTCTGTTTGCCTTACGGTAATCGACGTGATATTTCTCGTCGAACGGCGTTGGTATAGGGACGAGGACTCTACCCAGATTCATCTCCTCACCCTGTATAGTAGGAACTTGTACTAAATTTAAGGTTTATAGTAGCCTAAATCAACAAATTCTCTGAAGCGTGAAAACGGGATAAGTATCTAAACGCCTTATGTGGAAATTATGTTATGTGTTAAACCGGATAGATGCTAACAGGTTCTAGAGATTTTCGGGGATTTAAGGCTTAACTCACCATTGCTTGCTGAGCGCATTCCAAAACATCTAAACATTGTAAGGAACTACTTATTGAGGGAATGTGTAGGGGTGGATACAGAAATTCCTGTTTGGCTCTAAATAAAAAGAGAATGATGGGGAAACAGGCATTTTTAGATAAGCATTAATGAAAATCATACGTACAGCCCCTTAGATCACTAAAAAGATGTAGTGATTCTTATCATAAGGCAAGGATCTCCTGCTCCCTGAACCTTCTCTTCCCTCTCAATATACTATCTGAAATTCTGCATCTTTAACCCCTTAAAATACAGCTTAGCTAATACAATATTTTCATAGAACACAATCATTAAAAAATATTACTTATAAATTGCTCATAGCCTTGAAACATCTACCGGGAGATAAAAAACCTAAAAATACGTTAAGTAGGCTCCAGCGATGACGTTGCCACTATATTAGCACCCGTTCCAAGGATGTTTGAAACTATTACGTCGCCTACGTTCACTGGAGGTTTCACAACCACGTCAGCCAGCATCCTCATAATCTTCCTAAATAATCTAAGAGGAATAGGCTTGTCCGTTTTAACAGGTAGTAACGGTCTCTCAGGAACCAGGGTTCTCACAGTCGTCGTAAGAATCCTCTTAGGTTCACGAAGCTCCTCTAGACACCACTCCCGTCCTCTCAAACACCTATTCCCGGAGATTTCAACGATATTACCCCTATCGTCGACACGTAGCCTTATCCTGCACGAGGAAGGACAGCCCAGACAGACGACTTCCCTTACAACACCTGACGCGTTTCCATCCCTCACAGGCCTCTCCTTTCCAATCTTGACGCACGCTACAGTGATCTCCCTGACTCCGGACTCCACAAGATTCCTCAAAACATCCCTAGATACTTTTATCTTTATAGATTCACTAGGCTTAACCCTCTCCATTCTCCTGCTAAGCAACCCATCTATTCTTATCTCCACGCTGTCCTCAGGGCTAAGAACCCTCAGAGCAAAAACAACATCCCTCTCCCCACTGATGTACTGAGGCACCACATACCTCACACCGCATCCAGGTCTAACCCTGATCCGCCTGGGCAGACTCTTTCCCTCGGCAGCGTAGGCAGCGGCCGCCCGTCCCGCTAAAACGCCCTCTATAGACACATCATCCACTAAATCATGCACATGAACAACGTTGCCGCATGCGAAAATTCCCGGTATACTAGTCTCCATTAACTCGTTAACAAAGGGACCGCCAGTAACAGGATCTATCTCTATCCCAGCCTCTATGGAGAGTTCGTTCTCCGGTATAAGGCCAACCGAGAGCAACAGCGTATCGCATTCAATAATTTTTTCAGTCCCAGGTATCGGTCTTCTATTGTCGTCAACCTCAGCTATAGTAACAGCCTCAACCCTGTCTCTTCCATGTATCTCAGTCACTGTGTGTTTCAGATATACAGGGATTCCAAAGTCCCTGAGACAGAGCATTTCATTCCGGAAAAGCCCGCCTATATAGGGCATAATCTCCACTACTCCCTTTACCTCAGCCCCCTCCAAAGTAAAACGTCTCGCCATTATCATCCCTATATCTCCCGAGCCTAAGATAACCACTTTACGGCCAGGGATAAACCCCTCTACATTAATCAGCCTCTGAGCAGTACCGGCGGTAAATATACCTGCAGGCCGCGTACCGGGTATGCCGAGCATGCCGCGCGTCCTCTCCCGGCACCCCATGGCTAGGACGACCGCCCCCGCCTCAACAGTAAAGACTCCTTTCTCAGAGTTCACGGCTATAACGCGTTTATCCGGCCTCAGCTCTAGCACCATAGTCTGCAGATAATATTCTACTCCCAGCTCCCTTACCCTTTCGATAAATCTGTGAGCGTATTCAGGCCCGGTTAAATCCTCACCGAAATATATCAGTCCAAACCCGTTATGAATACACTGGAACAGAACTCCCCCCAGCTCCTCACTCCTCTCCAGTATAAGTACCCTTCCAGCCCCAGCCTCCTTGGCTCCCAGGGCTGCCGCCAATCCAGCCGCACCACCACCTATAACGACAACGTCTGCCTTCTCCACCCTCATTTTATCTCCTCTTTTAGGAGTTGTTTTGTTTTGTATAGTACGTATTTTGAGTT
>CAYSTQ010000224.1:0-3505 GCA_964433855.1 uncultured Thermoproteales archaeon | reverse complement strand
TAGCACGCCTCCTGTAGTAGCCAAGGTAGGAGGCGAACGCAAATCCCCTCTCCTTTCCATACTCCAGGAAGCGCCTGAGCACCGAGGCTTCGGGATCGGATTTTATTACTGTCCAGTCATGTGATACGAACCCCCAGTCTAAGCCTTTAGCCTGAGCCTCTTCAGCATAGCCTTTAAGCGTCTTAAGAAAGCCGTCTAGGTTGTCCCACCCATGCAGGTTTCGCCAAGGAACGTCCTGCCAGAACTGGAAAGGTATCTCGAGAATGTCTGGGAATCCCTGCAGTTCATACCAGAAAGGCTGTACCTCTATGGGTGTCGGGTGCCAGTCTTTATGGTTTCTCCCCCAGGTCGATGTAAACCTGATCCCCGCCTCATGGAGCACCTGGAGCACGTCAGGCCTATCCATAAGCCCCCTGTAGTAACCATAGGGTCCACGAACCCCTACGCACTCCACACCCAGCAGCTCCCTGAGCAACTCCCTAGTGAAAACCACCTCCCACTTTATCCTGTCCAGGCTGCCGCCGGGCACCAGCTTGACGTTGACGCCGTCGTCCATGACCACTGTTTTAAACAGGACGTGGGAGTACGTGTGTTGCTGTATGTCGAATAGGTCTGGCTGCTCAAGGAAAACCTCTATGAACTTTAGACCTTTAAGCAGGGTTTGCCCCATGAGAAATATCGTGGCTGGAACCTCCATGTCCGTATGATGCTTATACACTTTCTCGCAGGCCTGCCTTATAACGTCGGGGCCACGAGACTCGAAATCATACCCCATTATTATGGTCAATCCCCTTCACCATAGACAGTTCCCCTGACAGAGATTTAACTCTTAGCCGTCCTGAGGAGCAGGGGAGACAGTGAGAGGACGGCTACGACACCCGCGTGGAAAATAGCTGTCACAATCTCTCCGCTAAGCCTCGCGGCAAGCTTACTCATTAAGTAGGCGAAGCCTACGACCCCAACTGTGACAGCTATCTTAAGCCTAAGCGGCGCCTCTCTAACTTCTACGCCCTTAACCTTCAGAGGATAGACCACCATTCCGAGCAGCGCTCCCCCAACCTTGAAGAAAATTATGTTCCTGTAAACCGCATAGAGCGCCATGACCGAGAGCCCATACAGGATAAGGGACAAGGCCCCTTTGTCGCCGCTAAGCTTTAAACGCTGCGTAACGCTGTAAAGGATACCGCCTATAGCCGCCCCGAAAGCCGCGCCAGCAACCACGTCTTCAACCCTGTGAACCCCCAGGTATACTCTGGAGAAAGACACGGCAGCTACTACTGCCGCTGATAACGCCCACATGCTCCATCTCCTAAGGGAGAGAGAAAGGAAAGCCCACACCGTAGCTGATGTCTGGGCATGCCCGCTGGGAAAACTATAGCCGGAGGCCTCAACTTTCCAGTGCTCGCGGGGAGGCCTAGGCACGGCGAAAAACGACTTAGCGAAAACGTTGATCCAGCTGGATGTCGCCAGCGCTAGAAGCAGCCTGAAGCCGAGCTCGGGGCTCCAGAGCAAATACACTAGGGCTGTAAGGGCTATGTAGGCGTTTTCATCGCCTAGCATCGTTATAACACGCCATACTGGGTCGTTCACGCCGAGCAGGTATCCTAGAAGAGGGGCGGCCGTCAACGCCGCCAACGCGGCTGTAAGCAATACGTCGGTTCTGCATCGGAACATGGGAGGACAAAGCTCTAACACGGATTTAACAGTTTCCCCCGGCGAATCTCCTCCGGGTTAAACAGCCGAACGATAAACTATTTATTGCGACTCATGTTTAGAAAGAAGGGGAAGCTAATGAACCCGTATGAGCTACTATTAAAGTCTAAACCGAAGGAATTGCCCCATCCGCCTAAAAGCCTAGACTACGCCGACCATGCGGTTTCAACGGCGTTGGCCGGATATCCCGAGCTGGCCGCTGACAGCCTACTGAACCCGCGTCTAGTGGGGAAGATAGCTGGCGTCATAGGCTCCATAATAAGGCAGCTAAACCTGCTGTTCGTCAGGCCTAAATGGGTTAAAGGCGAGGCGGGTGAAGAGGCCGTCCTACGAAGGGGGTACGCCTACAGCTTGCTGCTCGAGATAGCCCTGAATCTCTTCGGGATGGAGAGAAGATGGGCTGGCTTCACCAATGAGGACGTGGAGGAAAGCCTCAGGATCATACGTGAGGCCCTAGCCTCCTGGGAGGCCGTTGAACGCGAGGAGTCGGGGAAGCCGTCCGTAGCCCAAGCCGTCGTAAAACTCAAGATAGACGACATGAAGAAGGTGATGGCCGGTGACCCTAAGCGGGTAGGCATGGTGGCCCGAATGGGCGAGAACATAGAGTCGAGAATCGACTGGGAGAAGCCTACCATAAGCTTTCTCGACGCGGCGAAGGACGAGATACAGTCCAACATATATTATGTGATGTACGAGAGGGGAATGTGCAGGTTCGGCAACGACTACGCCATAGGGCTGAGATGGCTTAGAAGACTGGGCTTCGTCCAGGTGTCCACTAACCCCCAGCTGGCCGCCATAGCGTACCGCGACGATCCGAGCCTCTGGGATAAGCTCAGGGACTACTTCAGAGAACACCCCGAGCTTCTCGAGAACATAGATTCCAGGGCGGACGAGCTCGCCATGGTGGCCACGATGCTGGCCCTATGGTCTAACATGGAAGTGTTCAGGCCAGTAGCCTACCTGCTCAACTTCACTGACGGGATGGTCAGCTACCAGCTCAACCCGAACGTGGCTGACAGCGTGGAGGGAAGCCTTGAAGACGCCCTTAAGATTTACTCGGCTACACAGGAGTATTTCAGGAAATACGATGACTATCTGCTATGGGGCTGGCCAGCTGAGGTGGAGAGAGGCAGGCCAAATATAGTTTTTAAAGTTGCGGGAAGCAGCCCGGCGGCCATAGACATAACCAGGGAGCTTGAAAGCCTTGGGATAGGCACCAATAACACGGTAACGTACACCGTCAGCCAGGAGACCGCCCTGATACTGGCCAAGATGGAGGGAATGGCTAAAGCCGCTAAAATGGGCATCAGAACCACGAAGGTCTATGAGACCAACATGGGCGGCAGGCTTGAGGGGCATCTGAGGGAGGTTAAGGCCGCCGAACTCATAATGGAGGCTCTGAAGAAATATCCTGATCCAGAGGCGAAACTGTTCGAGCTGGCCAGGAAGCTAGGCGTCCCGGCCGAGAGTAAGGACGGGGCTTGGACGGGGGAGACCGGCTGGGGCTACTCCGTCACAGCCAGGACCCTAGAGGAGAAAGTAGCGTTAACGGCTTTCAGGGCCTATCTTAGACCGCTCACAAAGGAGCCGTTCGTCGAATTCCTTGCAGAAGCCGGGGTTCTCGGCACATCCAAGGAGGAGGTTATGGCCAGGCTTAAGGAATGGGAGGAGGCCATAGGCCTATCAGGCACCCTCGTTGCCCAGAGGGTATGGTGGATATTCTTCAGCCCCGAGAACAGGCCTAAATGGTTGGCATACCTGATTAGGAAGTACGGGTTAAGCCCGGAGAAAG
>CAYSTQ010000223.1:0-3512 GCA_964433855.1 uncultured Thermoproteales archaeon | reverse complement strand
AGAACGTGGGTACCCATGCATGCCAGGGCACGGAGGTGCCGCCCAGCAGGGCAGGTAAAGCATCATCCTTGGGTGGAACCCACCAGGTAGGCACTATCGGGGTCGTACTCGGGTCTGCTGACCCTGGTGTCAAGCATCTGCACCATCATGTTGTAGTTGCCTGGATAGCCCGACTTAAGGGTGGCTATCAGCGTGACAATATATATAAACGTTAACAGCTAAGGGTTGAACTTCTTCGCTAGAGCTGGCATGGCCATGACTCCGAACCATAGAAAAATGTACGCTAGTAGGAAGCCTTGGGGGAACCAGCCGTCCCAGTTTATGCTTAGGCTGTGGTCTAGGACCCAGCTGTAGGTGTTGGGGCCTACGAACAGTGTTAAGAACTGGACAATGATGGCCAGAATAGCGCCGTATGCTATTAAAGGTATCCAGGGAACCTTAATTTTGACTTCTGTTTCACCCATAGTTAAACACCTCTTTTTCGGAAGACGCTTAAGTGATGTTAAAATATAAGTCTTTACAAAAGATTTATATTGTAATCCTTTAAAAGATTACTTATAAATATATTAAAATTACTGTCTCTTTTTAAACAGCGGCGGTTGCCGTAAATATTAGGGCTAGCCCTTTTCCATTACTATGCTACTTGCTAGGGCCTTAAAAATGTAAATGGTACTGTTAAGACTCTCAATATAGGTCTTACACCTTAAGCAGAAGTGTTTTCCTTTTTCCTTAACCGCCTTTTCTAAATAGACTTTTCATACCTAGACCGAGAAAACATGTTAAGAAAAAATGGGAAGAAAAGGGCTGGGGAGTAGTAGAGGATAATATCTAGAGCAGTATATTGTAAGTCATGAACCGGCGAAAATACTGTGAATTCGATGTGGGAAGAACACAGGTTTTCGTTGACAACCATATGATAGAGGAGTACGTTAGGGTTAGACGGATGGTTCATCAACCGCAGAAATACGGTCCAGTTCTACTGCCTGAGAAGCCGTGGGAGGGTAGCTGCGTTATAGTATACGGTACAGTTATCAGAAATCCTGAGACTGGCCTGTATCAGATGTGGTACCAGACCTTCTCCAAGCTTCCACCGCCTGAGAACACGTATATCTGCTACGCTTTCAGCCAGGACGGAATACGATGGGTTAAGCCAAGGCTGGGGCTGGTGGAGTACAGGGGGTCTAGGGACAACAATATAGTGCTTAGAGGTAGCTTTGACGTGATAGACAGCCCAAGCGTCATCTATGATCCTCTGGAACCAGACCCGGATAGACGATATAAGATGTTGTTCTACGGCCGGGATGGAAGGCGGCGAGGGCTCTACGCGGCATATTCCCGAGACGGCATACGCTGGAGGCTGCTAGAAGACCCTGTGGCGCCCGAAGTGGGCGACCGGACGAACCTTATGCTCGACCCGTTTAAAGAACCACGATATGTGGCGTACACTAGACATCCGGAAATGATGCGTCGGCATAGACGGCGCGTAATCTACAGGTCGGAGAGCTGGGACTTTGAAGACTGGAGCGAGCCGGAGCTAGTCCTGGCTCCCGACCTAGCGGACTCCCATGATCTCCAGTTTTACGGGATGACAGCCTTCCCCTATGGAGACATGTATTTAGGCTTTGTTCAACGCCTCCATACGGCTGAAGACAGAATAGATGTTGAGCTTGTCTGGAGTCGTGACAATAAAAGCTGGTATAGGGTCAAGCCTAGGTCTGTTTTCCTTCCGACGGGTTCTGAGGGAGGCTGGGATCAGGCCTGGGTTGGCATAGCGTCGAACCCGCCTATCCGAGTGGGCGACAGGCTCTGGATATTCTATGAGGGTAGGAATGCCTCGCATGGTCAGCGTTTCCCGTTCCCAAGAGGCGCCATAGGGTTAGCGACGCTTAGGCTGGACGGTTTCGTCTCTATAAACGCTGGCCTCGTAGAGGGCTATCTGACGACGAAAGCGTTCACGTGGCCTGGCGGCAGGCTGATGGTTAATCTTAACGCTAGGGCGTGTGTCGGGGCTGCGGAGGGCTGGCCTTCATGCGGCTATGTACGGCTTGAAATCCTTGATGAGGACGGTGAGCCTATAAAGGGCTTCACGAAAGAAGAATGCAGGCCTTTTACGGGGGACAGCGTGGCCCACGAGTTTTCGTGGAGGAGCGGTAAAAGCATAGACGAGCTTGTTGGGGAGAAAATAAGGCTGAGGTTCTACATGGTTAATGCCGAGCTATACTCGTTTAAAGCGAAACCTGTATAACGAGGGATGCTGTGGATTTGAGGGGGAGCTGGACTATTGTTTTTAGCCTGAATGTTTTTATATGATAAGGCTCTCGGGCTATATAGTGATTGAAATGAAGGTGGGTTGCTGTGACTGACGGGGAAGTTAGCGTGGCCAAGCAGAGCGAGCGCGCTGAGGAGTTGGTCGAGCTACCCGAGCTGAGCGGGGAGGAGTTTGAGCGAATGCTTTCCAGGGCTAGTGTAGGCTATGGTGGGGATCTGCCGCATAGAACCTATTCAATATGTCCTGAGACGAGGAAGGTTGTTCCAGCCCTCATATGGGAGCGGGACGGGAAGGTGTGGATTACAAAGAGGTGCCCAGAGGGGCTGGTGACCGACCTTTACTACGAGGATGTTGAGACGTATCGTCGCTTTCAGAAATGGAGGTATGAGTGGGGCAGGTTAAAGACCCGTAACGTTGAGAACACGGGGATTAACTGCCCGTTTGACTGTGGCCTCTGCGCAAGGCACAGGTCCCATACGTGTCTCATAAATATAGTGTTAACGAACAGGTGTGATCTGAGTTGCTGGTACTGCTTCTTCTATCTAAGGGAGGGCAATCCCGTTTACGAGCCTACGCTCGACCAGATAAGGATGATGTTGCGTAACGCTAGGAGGCTTAAGGAAGTCGGGGCTAACGCCGTCCAGTTCACCGGTGGAGAGCCGACCCTTAGAGACGACCTTATAGAGATCATTAAGATCGCGAGGGAAGAGGGCTATGAACATGTGCAGCTTAACACGGACGGCATAAGGCTGGCGTTTAACCCGGATCTGGCCAGGCAGGTCAAGGAGGCCGGGGTGAACACCATATATCTGAGCTTCGACGGTGTCACGTCGAAGACCAACTGGAAGAATCATTGGGAGATCCCTCTCGTGTTCAGAAACATAAGGGAGACGGGAGGCCCAGGCGTTGTGCTTGTCCCAACGGTAATCAGGAACGTTAACGACCACGAGCTGGGGGCGATAATAAACTTTGGGCTTAACCACTTGGACGTCGTCAGAGGAGTTAACTTCCAGCCTATCTCTCTTGTAGGCCGGGTTCCAAGGGATGAGAGGAGGAGGTTCAGGATAACGGTTCCCGGAGCGATAAAGAAGATAGAGGAGCAGACTGGGGGCGCTATAGCCAGGGAGGACTGGTATCCTGTCCCGATAGCTGGGCATTTAGCCAGGTTCTTCGAGGTGTTTGCAGGTAAGAAGTACTATATGACGTCTCACTTTGTCTGTGGTGCAGCAACATATGTTTTCCT
>CAYSTQ010000222.1:0-3519 GCA_964433855.1 uncultured Thermoproteales archaeon | reverse complement strand
CTCCAGTCCTCCCTCCTCTCAAGGGCCAGCTCCCTCTCTTTATACAGCATTAAAGCCCTATAGAGCAGCGATGAAACCCTGGAAACCCTCTCCACCTCCCCCAGCAATTCCTCAATTTTACCAGCCTCCTCGTCAACCATGTGAGCATCACTCACGTACACGGCCTCCTCAACCCTATCCCCAACGTAGTTTACGGCGACCACCCCTATCCTACACTTATACCCGACAGGCGTAGGATACATCGCAAGCGTGCCGTCAACCCCGGCTACATCACCCCCGTGCAGCACCTCCCACCCCCACTCCACCCCCTCTCTAGAGACCCTGAAAAGCCTTTCCCTAAACCCGGGCAGCGACTCAGCCCTCCTCCTCATAGCCTCCCTGAGTCTAGCCATGCGGCGGACGTCCTCCTCAACCACCTGGGCCTCCTCACCTATATAGTCGTCAACCTTCCTCCACCTAAGCCCCCTAGCTAAGGCTTTAAAACCCTCGGAAAGCCTCAGCTCCAACCTTCTACAGCCTCCTCAGCACAGCGTTAAAATACCTGCGCCCCCGCTCAGTCCCCCAGACCCTGCCCCCAGAGACAACGAAGAAACCCGACTCCTTCAAAGCCTCCACGACGTCAAGCAAGCTGACACGGGCCTCCTCAAACCTCCCCATCGGCAAACCGCCCCCCATGGCCTCCACAAGCAACGACGCCACATCCCTAGGATACGGGAGCACAGGTATCTCGACTATGTCCAGCTCAGCCGGATCAGGGAACATAACCGGGTCAAGCAAGTCCTTCATCCTCCCGTACTCCGTAAAGGGGTCACTGCTTGACCCAACCTCTCTTAAAATACTTCTGACAGCCTCAAGCCTGTCGTTAAAAAGCTTCACATCTCTTAACACTATGTGCAGAATAGCCCTGGCGCCGTGAAGCTGGCCCAGCACCGCAAGCAGGACGCTTTCAGCCTTCCGGCCACCAGCCACCGACACGACAAGGCTACGGCCCCGGAAACGCCCCATCGCGCCGCCCACCGCCGACAAGAAACCCAGCGCGTCCTCCTCAGACAGGATATCGGAGCACGGCAGCTCAACCATGCCTACATCTAGGCCGCGAAACCTGTGCCTAAGCGCAGCCTCAGCCACCCTGAAATAGGCCTGAACCTCCTCGTCAGATGTTACAGCAACTCTTACAGCTTCAACATAATTGCCCGAGCGGCGAAGCCAGTCAACAGCCTCCGTGACAACGGGAGGAGTATGACCCATAGCGGTGAACAGCACCACCATTAAAGCTCACCAAACAATATTATGTCGTCGACGAAATAAAAGCGTTTTAACTATATGGGCGGACATACCGCCAGCCTTCTAAATTTAAAGACTAAGTCTACAAGCTCCGTAAAGTCATCATCTTAGAACTCAACAGCTGCAACCTTGCATGGCTTTTACCACCGTTTCACTCTCATGCCGCCGGTAAGACTTGCAGTGATTTATTACCCAGTTAATCAGAAGAGCTTTAACTACAGAATCTTATGTGTAAGATCGTAGGGAAGAAGGGATTATTCCCGAGGTAGGTGAAAATGGGTTATAAACTATTAAGCTTTTTAGGTCCCACGAAATATATCGAGGCTTATTACATTTATAATAAAAAATCTTGGAAACCGTGTCAATTTATTCAAGAAGCCTTACTTGAATTCTTCTGCAAAAAATGGAAAGATGATGCGCAGGTAGTTATTTTCTTAACTGAAAAGTCCAAACAAAGGAATTGGCTAAGTAAAAACGAGTGTAAGGATGCAAACTTCGAGAAAGGATTGAAGAAACTGTTGGAAGAGGCTAAAGAAAGGCTGAAATTAAACATTACTTTAAAAGAGGTTGTAATACCGGAAGGGAAAAATGAAGAAGAGCTATGGGAGATATTTGAGAAAATAAACGACAGTATTGACAAGAATGACACCTTAATTTTTGATATTACTCATAGTTTTCGCTCCCTCCCGATGTTAACATTTGTAGCTTTAAATTATGTTAGATTTCTAAAAGACGCAAAGATAAAACAAATCGTTTATGGCGCAATGGAAGCTTTAGGTCCTTCAAGCAAAGTTAGGGAAATGCCTTTAGAAAAAAGGGTAATACCTGTGCTCGATCTCACGCTTTTCGAGAGCCTGTTCGACTGGACGATAGCTGTTGAAAGATTCTTAAAAACAGGAAATGCTGAAATGATAAATAAACTGGGGATAGAGGAATTAAAACCTTTACTTGCGGAAACTAAGGGTGAAGTGGGGGGTGGGCTTCGGGGGCTTGTTACCTCCCTAAATTCTTTCTCGCAGAATGTTTTAACGTGTCGTGCTCCTGATTTCAGATCTAGTATTAAGAGGATTTTAAACTCATTGCCAAAAGCAGAGAAGGAACTAGAGAGATTAAGGCGGTTTAAACCATTGTTTGAGAAAATAAAGGAGAGATTTAGCGACATGCGAATTGATAACGAGATAATCTGCGGATTAGAAGTTTCTTCTTGGTGCCTGGAAAAAGGTCTTATTCAGCAAGGGCTTACGATTTTAAGAGAAGCCATCATTAACTACGTGATAATAAATATTCTTGAAAGTAATAGATTGAAAAAACCAGGAAAGAGAAAAAACACAGATTATAGAGAGATTGCAGAGGTATTGTTGAATAACAGATATGAAAAAATACCTGTTCAGATTTTAAACCTCTGGGATGAAATCAAAGAGTACCGGAATGACATAAACCATGGTGGATGGAGAGAACAAAACTATCATCTCCCTGACGATTTCAAGAATAAACTCAGCAAGTTCATAGAAAGATTTAGATCGTTCCTGCAGGAGGAGGAAATAAATGCAAAAGACACGTAAAACCTCTAAAACCTCATTTGCTGCTTGCAACTTACTCCAGTATTGCTTCATTCGGACAAACAAGTGGGTATCCATTGAATCTTTAGCCTTTACCCAAAGGGGGAAGCCGAGCTCCTCTTCTATAATCATTTTAATAAATATTTACTCTTAACCGTCCTTAATCTAAAAATTATTTCTAAAAAGAAACTAAAAACCAAAATTTAATTATTCAACAATAATCAAAATGCTTTGAAAAAGGCTTTTTTGGCATCCGTTCGGCTTGCTTCTATTTATGTTTTTTGGGTTGGGTTTATTTGTTGGTGTTTTTTAGGTATTTAAGGGGGTTTATAAGGTGTTAAAAGGTAACTGTGGGGTTGGCGCAGCTTCTCCAGGGAGGCGAAACCCTTAAAACGGAAAAGAGCCAGAAACAAACCAAACACCAAACCCAATCAAAAACCCTCAATGAAAAGAGGATTGAAAGAAATAAAGAAAAGAGAATTTAGAGACGTTTTAGAACATATTCGTACAATCAAAAACCCTCAATGAAAAGAGGATTGAAAGCAGTTAAGTTCGACTGGTGGCTTCGGGACGTATTCTTCATCTGCAATCAAAAACCCTCAATGAAAAGAGGATTGAAAGAAAACGAGGGAGTCGGGGTATCTCCCCTCCCGCTCCCTCTTTTCCAATCAAAAAC
>CAYSTQ010000221.1:0-3567 GCA_964433855.1 uncultured Thermoproteales archaeon | reverse complement strand
GCGTCCCATGCTCAGGCCCGCCTGGACAGTAGACGCACCTACCGTGAGGACATCTGAATGGCTTAGCCATCACCGCCACTACCGATACGCCCGATATAGCTCTTACCGGCTTCTTAACCCCTGCTAAAGAGGGCATCACGGGCACACCTCAAGGCTTAACACAGACCAGCACCAAGTTAGCAGACCTAAGCCTCGGGGAAGGCCCATCAACCGTTACCCGCCTAACCTGCAGCCCAGCCTTATCCGCCAGCCCGGCGAGCTCACTCCCCGTAAACAAATGGTAGTACCGCATATATTTCCTGCCGCGATGACGCCAGACCAGCAGAACATCGCCGAACTCCAGGAGACGCCTCCCCGGCAAAACATAGAGTAAAGCCTTCAACAACCGCTTAAAACTCAGGCGAAGAACCGTTACAACCACTATTCCGCCGGGCCTAACACACCTAGCAGCCTCCCGCATAACCTTAACCCTAGAGCCGCGCCCGGGAATATGGTGTAGAGCGGCCACGGACAAGTAGCGGTCAAAACACTCGCCCCTGAAGGGGAGAAACCTGAGATCCGCCTGGACAAGATACACGAACCCGCCTACACCGTTTTTTTCAACCAGTCTCCGAGCCTCCCTAAGCATACCTAAGGATATGTCTAAGGCAACAACCCAGCATCCAAGGGAAGCCATGTAGACAGCATGCCTGCCGCTGCCAGCGCCCGCATCCAGGATCCAGTCACCCACCCTGAGAGCCCCCAGCCATTTTACAGCCCATGTCCAGGGCTTAACACGTAGATTAGAGTAGCCTTCACATATCGAGTCATACACCCTAACCACGTTTTCAACCAGTAGCCTTAAGCAGCGATCCTCCATTAAGAACAGATATTAGTGAACACAGGATTTTAAAAATAGTGGTCGGCCATGCCAGCCCGTTTCGGTCCTGCCGGAAGACCGGTGACCTTCAAGGGAAAAACCGAGGACGTCCCCCTGTACCTAAAGGAAATAGGGCTGAATGCCTTCGAGTACCAGGCAGTAAGATCGCTGAGAATATCGAAGCCAGCTGCCGAAAAACTTAGGCTCGCCGCCGAGGAAGCCAGCGTAACCATGTCAATGCACGGGCCATACGCCCTAAACCTATCCTCCGACAAGGAGGACACCGTGAAGGCCAGCATAGAGCGGCTAGCTAAAGCTGTCGAAATAGCCAGCTGGATGGGCGCCTACCTGGTCGTGTTCCATCCCGGCTACTACAGTAGCGAAGGACGAGCGGCCTCCCTGAAAAGCGTCATCAAATCCCTGAAACAGGTGTCCGAGACGGCTGAGGAGATGGGAGTACTGCTGGGACCCGAGACCACGGGCAGGATAAAGCAAGTAGGGGACCTTGAGGAGACCATAGAGATCTGTAAAAACGTCCCGGTGTGCAAGCCGGTAATAGATTTCGCGCACCTTTACGCCAGAAGTAAAGGCTACTTCAGCACGAAAGACCAGTTCGTTGAGGCGGTTACAAGGATCGAGAACGAGCTGGGGGCGGAAGCCGTAAAACCGCTACATGTGCATTTCTCATGCATAGAGTACGGCAGCGGCGGCGAGAAAAGGCATCATCCCCTAGACTCAGGCTACGGGCCAGACTTCGAGAAAGTGGCTGAAGCCCTCGTGGAGACCGGCGTTCAACCGATAATAATAAGCGAGAGCCCGATACTGGAGAAAGACGCCGTAAAGATGAAAAACATATATTTCAAAGTTCTAGAAACTAGAAAAAGGCGGCCTACCTAGCATAGCGAGCCCGTTTAAAGAAGGCTAAGCCTCCTCAAGACTATTAAGCCTAAAGCTAAAATTATCAATATAGTAAGCAGGCACCCCTGCAAGCGCCAACGCCGCCTTCAAAACGTTTATTACCCCATCCCCCCTGAGAACAGACATCCCGTAAACCGGGCACCCCCCAACCGAGCTTTTAAAGGCCTCCACAGCCCCTGGAGCCGCTAAATCCAGCTTGTTCAACGCCACAAGCAACGGCGTCCCGCCGAAATGCCTCTGAACATCACCCAGCACGTTCAACTGATACTCCCTCGGAAAACCACAGGTCTCGGAGGGATCCAGGACAAACACTATCGAGTCAGCTAAATGCCTAAGAGCAAGAATACCCTGCTGCTCAACCCTGTTCCTCTCAGAGAGAGGCCTATCAAGCAGCCCAGGAGTATCCAGAACCTGCACCTTGAAATCCTCGCTGAAAACCAGGTGGCCAAGGTTCAGCGTCTTAGTCGTGAAAGGATACTCCCTAACCTCAGGCCTGCCGGTGGAGACACGCCTCACAAACGAGGACTTACCCACGTTAGGCGGACCCGCCACAACAATCGTCACGGAATCCACGTCTATATCCGGCAGCCTAGCCAGCGCTATCTGGCATTCACGAACCCTTCTCAGATCATCCTCAAACTCCTCCAGCACGGAGCTAACCCTCCCCAGAAACTCCCTCCAGGCAGCCCTAGCTACCCGCACGTTCGCCGCCCTCAAAGCCTTTCTACGCGTCTCCCTCATGATGCCGGATATAATACGCGTAGCCGCCTTAAGACGGGCCAGGGAGACCCTGAAGGCGTCAACGTCTACGAGAACCGACGCCAAATCCCTGTAGAACGGGTGTAGCTCAGCTATCATGGGCGTGCTGGAGTATATACGGCTGATCCTGTCACACAGGTATTCGCCAGCCGTCTTGATCCTAGCCGAGTAGAGCCGCCTAGCAGCAGCCACCCTGTCCGCCCTAAGCTTGGCCGACGCCCTCATAGCGCGGTTAACCGCCACAGACAGTATTTCCCCATAGGACCGCGGAGCAACAGACATTTGCTTAAAGGGAGACCCCGTCATCTCAAGCCCCAGCCACAGACTCCTTCGAAACATTAATCTATGGCGGGAAATAAACCTATAGTGCCGCGAGGCAGTAGTGGCGGTGAACACGTTGGGAGAAGGAATTATGCTTGGCGCTACAGCCGTCGGGCTAGCCCTGCGCGACGGAGTTGTGTTAGCCTCGGAGAAAAGGGTTACCTACGGCTATGCGCTCCTGAGCAAATCCGGCAAGAAAATATTCAAGATAACTGACCGTATAGGCATAGCCTGCGCCGGGCTCATAGCCGACATGCAGGCGATAGCCAGGAACCTAGCTGCTGAGGTAAAGCTATACGAGCTTGAAAGCGGAGGCGAGATGCCCATAAGGAGCGTGGCAAAGCTCCTCTCAGTAATACTGTACAACAGCAGGCAAATGCCGTATTTCACGGAGACAATGGTAGGCGGCATAGACCGCGAAGGCCCCCACCTCTTCGTCCTAGACCCTGTCGGCTCAGTGATAGAGGACAAATACGCCGCTCTCGGGTCAGGCGCAAGGCTCGCTATCGGCGTCATAGAAAACAACTACCGGGACAGCATGAACCTGGAGGAGGGGGAGGCCCTCGCCGTTAAAGCTGTTAAAACCGCCATAGGGCGAGACATAGGCAGCGGCGACGGCATAGACCTGCTACTCATAGGCCGTTCCGGGATCAAAGAGAAGTTCATACCCATGAAGACCATATAATCCATTACTGTGAAACATAGCGTTT
>CAYSTQ010000220.1:0-3622 GCA_964433855.1 uncultured Thermoproteales archaeon | reverse complement strand
AGGCTGGTCATACATACTCCAGGCCCCTGGGGGCATCCGACCTTCCCCAAATATCTTTTCGAGAAGGAGCTTGGCTACAAGCTGATAGGCGACAAAGTGGTCTTGACAGAGCTCGGGCTCGCGGTCTCTCGAGAAGCTGTTACGGTGTCCGCCAAACACTTCGACGTGATGAGCAGGGTTATACCGCATTTCATCGACAAGGTAAGGTATATCACGAACGGGATTAATATCGAGAGGTGGATGGCTCCTAGGCTTAGGGAGAAGGCCAGGTACGGGAACGTCTCCCTCGGCGATTTCGTGAAGCTGAAGAACGAGCTGAGGGAGGGTGTTAAAAAGCTTTTTAGAAGTGTTAAAGGCCACGCCCCGGAGAACGGCATGCTCGCGGCGTGGTGTCGCAGGCTTGTGCCTTATAAGCGGCCCGATTTCGTAGCCAGGTTCGTCGAGACCCACCGGGATCTAGACATCTACTTCCTGCTGGCCGGGAAGGCTCATCCTTACGATGGGGCAGGCCTAAGCTACATGAGGCTTTTCCGTAGACTGCATAGAAACGATAGGAGAGTGGCTTTCATACCGGAGTATACCGTTGAGATCGCGAAAATCGTCCTAAGCGGGGTAGACCTTCTTCTTTTCACACCTTTCCCGGGGTGGGAGGCTTCCGGCACCAGCTTCATGAAGGCCGGGATAAACGGCGTCCCCACGCTGGCGTCGAGGGATGGGGCCGTGATAGAGCTGGTGGTTGACGAGGTGAACGGCTGGCTTTTCGGGGAGGACATCAGAAGCCTCATGGATTTCAACGCTGATCAGGAGGCGAGAAGGGTTAACGAGAGGGACTACAGCGAGTTCGAGGCCAAACTTCTTAAAATATACGACTACTTTAACAGTGACCCTGAACACTACTATGAAGTCGCCCTTAACGCTATCCGGACGTTTCTACCCAGGGTGGGAATAATACGTGCCCTAAGGGAGTATTACCCAGATGTCGTGAAGAAGGCTTATCTATAGCCTGGCAGACACGAATAAATTTAGGCTGGCCTGCTAATATACCGGGGGCTCGTTTTGAAGGCCGTGGTCATGGCTGGTGGAGAGGGAACGCGTCTAAGGCCCTTAACGGTTAACAGGCCTAAACCCATGGTCCCGCTCTGCAACAGGCCAATGATGGAGTACGGTCTAGAGCTTCTGAGAAAGCATGGGTTTAGAGAGGTCATCGCCACGCTTCATTACATGCCGCACGTGATAATGGAATACTTCGGAGACGGAGAGGGTTTTGGAGTCAGGATAAGCTACAGCATAGAGGAGGTGCCGAGAGGTACTGCTGGCGGGGTTAAGCAGGCTACAGGGCATTTAGATGAGCCATTCCTGGTTATAAGCGGAGATATTCTAACGAATACCGATCTTTCAAGGATGCTTGCCTTCCACAGGTCTCGTGGAGCGGTGCTCACCATCGCTCTAACCAGGGTTACAGATCCGACTGAATACGGCATAGCGCTGCTAGACGACGAGAACCGTGTAACCAGGTATCTGGAGAAGCCCGGCTGGGGAGACGTCTTCAGCGACCTCGCCAACATGGGCATATATATCCTAGAGCCTGAAGCCCTGAAGTACGTGCCTGAAAACAGGCCTTTCGACTTCAGCAAAGACCTTTTCCCACGGCTTCTAGAGGCCGGTGAGCCTGTCTACGGCTTCATCGCCGACTCCGCTTACTGGAGCGACGTCGGCACCTACGAGCAGTATCTGCAGGCGCACCGAGACCTATTGAACGGCAGGATAAAGGGGTTTACGCCGCCCGGCATAGAGGTAGACCGGGGCGTCTGGGCAGTGGATCCGGGCTCTCTGGACGGCGTCGTCGCCGAGCCCCCTGTAGCGCTGGGTGTCGATGCGGAGGTCAGGGAGGGGGTGAGAATAGGGCCGTACACTGTGATCGGCGAGCGGACGGTGGTTGACCGTGGGGCCGCCGTACACCGTTCAGTTGTGTGGAACGACACGTATATAGGGCCTGGCTGTATCCTCCGCAGCGCCATAATCGGGTCGAGCTGCAGCATCTCAGCTGGCTGCATCCTGATGGAGGGGGCCGTGGTCGGGGACATGTGCTCGCTGGGTAAGTACGCCGTGGTTAAGCCCGGGGTCAAGATATGGCCTTCTAAAAGGATAGACGCTTACGCCACCGTAGCCTTCGACCTTAAATGGGGGGTGAGATGGGCCAGGCAGCTCTTTGGGCCCTGGGGGGTTGAGGGCGCCTTCAACATCGAGATAACGCCCGAGTTCGCGACCCGTCTGGGGTTTGCCATAGGCTCCTGGCTTCCCAAGGGCGCGTCAGTCGCCGTGGCTAGAGACCCCTATAGGTCTTCCAGAGCCATAAAAAGAGTTCTTGTGTCAAGCCTTATGGCGGCTGGGATAAAAGTGTTCAACCTAACCGTTACCCCCACACCAGTTCTCAGGTACTATGTTAAGGAGAAGGGCTTCAGCTGTGGAGTGATGGTTGAAACACCGGTCACGAACCCCAGCATAGTCAAGGTTAAGGTCTTCGGTAGGGACGGAATAGAGATCGATGAAAAGGCTGAAAAGGAGATTGAGAGGCGTTTCCACAGAGAGGAGTACCGCCGCGTTTTCTCCGGGGATGTCGGATACATAGAGTATCCAACAGGCTACAATGAACTCTACGTAGAACATCTGCTTAAACACGTGAAAGCATCAGCGATAGCTAGGGTCAGGCCTAAGATAGTAGTCGACTGTGGCGGTGGAGCCGCCTCGTTCATAGCGCCGGCACTGCTTAAGCGTCTAGGCGTCGACGTGGTCCTGCTTAACGCCGTGGCTGACGAGAACGCTGAGGCCGGAGGCGTGGTTGAGATGCCGCGCGAAATAGAGGTGGTTTCGGCGGTCGCCAAGGCCGTTAAGGCGGATCTGGCCGTCATATTCGACGAAGACGCCGACAGGGTGGTTTTCCTGGACGAGAAAGGCGACGTAGTCTCCAGCGACTCCATGCTGGCCCTGTTGACATGTCTCGTACTGGAGAGGTCTGGAGGAGGCCTAGTGGTCGCTCCGGCGACTGCTTCACGTATCGTCGACCTCGTGGCCGAGCGCCTCGGGGGCAGGGTCGTGCGCGTTAAGCCTGGAGCCAAATACGTCCTGCACGAGGTTAAGCGTAGGAACGCAGTCTTCGGCGGGGAGGAGAGGGGAGCCTATGCCTTCCCCGAGTTCCAGATAGGGTTTGACGGGATATATGCTTTAGTCAAGCTTTTAGAATATCTGTGTGAAAGGTCCGTAGGGCTCTCGGAGCTAGCCTCTAGATTGCCGAAAGCCTACATGTTTAGGGAAAGCGTAAGGATACCGTTTAAGGCTAGGGGGAAGGTTTTAAGACGGCTTCTCGAAGAGCTGAGGGAGAGGGAGATAGATACCCTTGACGGGATTAAGGTTGTCGAGCCAACTGGCTGGATACTTGTCAGGCCAAGGCCTCATGAACCGCTTCTAGACCTGTATGTTGAAAGTGATAGACGGGAGGAGGCGGCTTTAATGCTTAGAAGATACGTGTCTCTTTTGAACAGGCTGGCTAGCAGTTAGCTTCTCCCCAGGCTGGCTTTTCCTGATCATACTTTAGTGTAGCTAAGCTTCCTTGATACGACTGTGG
>CAYSTQ010000219.1:0-3635 GCA_964433855.1 uncultured Thermoproteales archaeon | reverse complement strand
CCTATACCCGTACTTATCAGTAAGCCCGCGATAGTCCCTGAAAATGGGAAAGCCAGCAACCCCTATAGCCATGTCTATATGCCCTTCTCTAAGAGGCCTGCCATAAGTATCGCTTACTAGGACAGCGACCCTTCTCCCAGTTAAAGCCTCTATACCATCCCTAATCCTGTGCGCGCTGGCATCGGGATCCTCTGGCAATAGAACCACGGTATCACCACTGCCATCCACGTTAGACTTGTCGACTCCAGCATTAGCGCAGACTATACCCTGCCTGTTAAGCACTATGAGGTGACCTCTAACCGCCTTCACAACCTCAACCGTATCCCAGAGTATAACCTCTATAAGCCTAGGATCCTTACCTGTAACCTCAGCCAATTCAACGGCTTTTGAAGACGGGGTGACATCCGCGAGCCTAACGATCCTGCCCTCCGCCTTAGAAACTATTTTCTGAGCAACGACGATTACATCCCCATCTCTTAATTCAACACCTTCCCTCTTAGAGGCCTCGACGATAAGTCTAGCTATGTCGTCTCCCGGCTTCACATCCGGCAGTTTAAGCCCCATGATTTCAAGCCTGAAAGCCATGGGATATGGAGAGAAAAATCCGTTATTTATATCTCACCCATCCAATCCCGGCTTGTTTAGATAATAACCGAATGAAGTATTCTACCGTATATGTTGCGAGCCTCCTGGGGAGCATCCTCCAGAACTCCTAGGAATACGTAAATCATTGCTGAGAGAAGACGTGTTTACCATACAGAACCATATCTCCTTCGTGACGTAGTTCTAAAGCATCGTTAATAAATGCTAATCCTTACAATGCTTGAAAACATTAAGAGAGGGAAAAGGGTAACGGTACCAGAACCATGTTTATGAAAGAAAACGTGTCGTAAACGGCTAAGCTAAATAAATTAGGTGGAAATACGCTAGATCGCTCTGTTAACTGTTTTGAGGGAGAGAACATAGCCTCTATAGAGGCTTTTTATCAACACTGGGAATATAAGTAAGAGGGGCTTTACAACGCCGTTCATAGCTGGTCTAGCGGCCGCTCATTTTTCTGGTTCTTTCACAAGTTTTCCTCTTCATTCAATGAAATCTATCTAGACACGGCGTTTAAGGCGTGATGGCTCCTCACTTTACACATATTGCCAATACATTGCAAAATACTTATGGGCGATAATAAGCAGGAATGGCGGCAAAGCCCTCCCTTAACCTAAGGCTATCTATCGCAAGCAACACAATTAAGCCTTAAACATAGAGAGCAAGTAACGATATGGGAAACCATTTTAGGAACCCTAGGAACCTTCCCCGAATATTTTAGTGCGAGCAAACATATTTAGCGCCGCCCCTCACAACCATAGCGGAGCCACACGGTGGTTACGTGGACAGCCAGTTAACAATACTCTTCACGCTAAGCTTTCTAGCTTCAGTATACATGGCTATGCTTACACCGGTTATACCGGTTTACGCTTTGAAGCTAGGCGCTTCCCAGCTTGAGATAGGGATTATCGCCAGCATAGGCTCAGCGGTGTATTCTCTCGCGACGTTCGCAAGCGGCCGGCTGGCTGATAAAGCTGGACGTAAACATCTAGTGTCGACATCCTTCATATTATATGCCGTCTCAGCCATGCTATATGCTAATTCCACAGCTCCAGCCCATTTGATGGCAGTAAAGATCCTAGAGGGGCTAGCCTGGGGGATGCTATGGCCGCCGCTTGAATCCCTCATAGGCGACAGACAATGGGGCTCGGTAAGCCGTTCAGTCTCCAGGTTTGGGGTAGCGTGGAGCTCCGGATCAGCCCTAGGAGCCGCTGTGTCAGCCATAGCACTAGAGGTCCCCCCTCAAATGGCGTTTACAGCAGCCTCACTAGCAGCGGTAGCGCTAGCAGTGGTAACACATGTCAGCGTTGAGGAGACTATGAAAGAGAGGAGCAGAGAAATCGCTAAGATCAGCCTCAAACTGCTGATGAACAGATGGTCTGTCTGGACGCCGTCTTTCATATACGCTTTTTGCCAAAGCGTATTTCTAAGCCTATTTCCAGCCTACGCCGAGATAAAGGGGCTAGAAGCCCCACTTATAAGTGGATGCCTTTTCTCTCTAATGCTGACAAGAACAGTCGGGTTCTGGCTCGCAGGATCAGTTAAACCCGTGATGGCCGCCGTGCTCGGTGCGGTTTTCCTTCTAACGGGCGCTATACCGTACGCCATACTTTTCTATTATCCGATGCTTCTAGCCGGCTCAGCGATCGTAGGTCTTGGAGCAAGTCTTGTGTACTCAGCCGCTTTTCACGAGGTGATCGCGGCTGAAAGTAAGGAACGAGGCCTGAACGCCGGTATATTTGAAAGTGGGCTCGGCATAGGATATTTAACGGGTCCCCTCATTGGGGGAGCACTAGCCGAGCATGAGCTAAGGGCTCCCTACGCCATGAGCGCTATCGCCGCCCTAACATTCCTTACCGTATACGGGATCCAGGCGAGGAAAAGTCGGTTCACTAGGCAAGGCTTTTAACTTTAAGGCCTAACCATTTTACAGGGTGAACCGGATTGTCCGGGAAGACTATGAAAGCGGTGTTGCTAAGAGGACCTTACAAGCTTGAAATGGCCGAGGTCCCCGTGCCCTCCCCTAAACCTGATGAGGTTCTGATAAAGGTTGGCGCATGCGGGATATGTGGCAGCGATGTAAGATACTATATGGGCGAGAACCCATGGTCACTCCATACCCTGGGTGTGAACGAGCCTATGCCTGCCAACACCATACTTGGACACGAGGTAGCCGGGGAAATAGTGGAGGTTGGACACCCGAAATATAGGCATAGGATAGGGGAGCGTGTAGGCATAATAGCGTTCAACACGTGTGGGACATGCTACTATTGCAGACATGGACTACACCATTTATGCGAGGACACCCTCCATATAGGCCACGATGGCAGATGGAAGGATGTGGATTATGTGCCTGGCGGTTACGCTGAGTATATGCAGGTTTGGCAGGACAAGGCCCATAAGATACCTGACAATATATCGTTTATAGAGGCCACGCAACTCGATGGCTTAGGCGTCGCCGTACATGCCGTCGGCAGGTCCAGCCTAAAACCGGGTGAGACAGCGCTCGTCATAGGCGCTGGCGCCATAGGGCTCTTAATACTTCAGGTGGCTAAAGCATATGGCGCCACGGACGTCGTAGTAGTGGATGTTAGGGAGAAACCCCTTGAGATAGCCGAGAAGCTGGGTGCCGACCTCACCGTTAACGCAGCTAAGGAAGATCTACCCGCTGAAGTCGCTAGGGCGACACACGGCCTAGGGGTTAACACGGTTTTTGACACGGTGGGCACAGCGGAAAGCTTCACAAACGGACTTAAATGTCTTGCGAGAGCAGGAAGATACGTGCTCCTCGCCGTTAGCAGCGAGGAGGTTAAAATAAATTTAACAGCGTTCGCCGGGGAGAGGGTAATAACCACCTCCGCAAACAATCTTTTCCCAGAATACACTACCGGCGTAGAGCTGATGGCCAGCGGTAAAGTTAGAGCTGAGCCTTTCATAACACACGTCTTCAAGCTCGACGACTTTGAAGAGGCATTCAAAATAGCCATGAACAAGGAGGAGTATGACGCTATAAAAGTGGTTCTCGTGCCTTAAAA
>CAYSTQ010000218.1:0-3651 GCA_964433855.1 uncultured Thermoproteales archaeon | reverse complement strand
GTACCCGAACACTATTTTCAGCCATGGCCCCTCGGTATCGTATACGGCTTCAGCCCCCTCAGCTCTACGGGCTATGAGATGCGTTTCCTCGTAGTAGTCTTCTATACGTCTATTCACAGTGAAGCTTATAGCGGATCCGCCAACGCCGAATAAAACCTCCTCGTAATCCCATGGGGTTTCAGGCAGGGAGCTGAGGCGGCCCTTAATCATGAAGTGTATATCTACATTTTCCCGGTTTTTCACGTTGAGGCTGAGGCTTAAGTCGTACTCGCCGGCTAGGCTGTCTGTGAAGAGGTCTTCGAGCTCCACGTCCATTTCCCCGTTGACGGCTATCTGGCCGTCTTCGTAGACCGTTATGGTTAGCCAGCTTGGGGCTGCTTGAGTGGGGATGGCTGTGAGAAATAGTAATATAAATATTTGGTAGATTCTAGCCTGAGATATTCTTGTCATAATACATTAGTTATGGTATTTAGAGAATTTAAAACTTTCGGTTCTTCCCAGGGGACACAGCCTATTTCCAGCAAAAAACATAAATAACGTACTCTTCTCTTAGAGGTGAGAGCCATAAGGGGTGGGTTAGATGTCTTCCAGCGAGGGAGTAATCCTGGTCGGTGCGAAGCCGACGCCTAACTACGTGCTTGCCACCGTGACACAGTTCAGCCAGGGCGTGAACAAGGTCGTCATAAAGGCCAGGGGCCGCGCAATCTCCAAGGCTGTTGACACCGCTGAAATGGTTAAGAAATTCTTCCTGAACAAGGTGGAGGTAACCAGCATCTCCATAGGCAGCGAGGAGGTAGGTGAAGAGGGCAACAAGCGTACAGTGTCAACCATCGAGATAATTCTCGAGAAGAAGGCCTAAGCCGGCTTCCCAGGAAAACAGGTCTTAGCTAAAGCCGAAAATATTTTTCCCTGAGAGGCTTCAATACACGACCTCGTGAAGCCTGTTTTCCATGGCCGCTGTTTTTATCTCGAGGACTATTCTATCGCCTGTTGAGAGAGGGGTTTTAAACAGGTAGCACGAGTAGGGTGAACCGTTAGGATAAAGGTTTGTCCCCGCGACTATCCTGGCGGAAACCTCGAACACCTTGAAGCCCTCCCCCGGCCGGTACACGGCTTCAACACAGAAGGGGCCCACCATGCCCGGAGGGAAGAGCTCAACGGAGGCCTCGACTAGTCTAGCCCCTATCTCGAGGAGCTCCGGCAGGAGGCTTTCCCTGAGGACAAGAGGGGTGTTTCCGACAACGGTGTAGTCCTGGAAGAGGCCGGTTAGGTCGGGGAGGCCGCGGCAGGCTTCATCGACCGGCTCAAGCCTCCTGTCCATGCTTAGAAGCTCAACCCTGCCTTCTCCAGCTCTATAGCCGTCCCTTCTCAGCGGCGTGTAGAAGAAGTGGGGGTATACTCTGACCCCGGCTAGGAACTCCTCTATGTGGTACTCGGCCTTTCCCCCGAGGAGCTTCTCCGCTCTCCTCAGCTTAGCCCGGAACTCCTCCGGTGTCCGGGCTACGAAGTAGCCTCTGCCTCCTTTGGCGCCCTGGAACTTCACGAAGACGGGGGCGTCTATCTCCTCGGGGCTCCTGTACACCTTGGGGGTTTTAACCCCGGCGTGACGCAGCCATTCCTTCTGCTTTCCCCGGTCTCCCTCCCATTCCAGCACGAGCCTGTTGCCGAACATGGGTACGGCGAACCCCTCAAGTATTTTCCTGGCCCCCACGTATTCGACGAAGGACCCGTGAGGTATCACTATGGAGTTCCTTTCTATTAGGGCTTCCTGGATCTCGCTGCTGGCGGCTTCGTTCAGTCTGTCGACCACCAGGTACTCGTCTGGGTGGGCTAGTGGGAAGGCATCGTAGGCCTTGACCCGTTCCTCGGTGGCTATGCCTACGGTTTTGAAGCCGGCCCTCCTGGCGGCGTAGAATATCTGGAGGGCTGAATGGGAGCATATGGTGGCTATGCTTAGGCTGTCCAGCCTGTAGCTGGCCAGCGTCTCCCTTATCTCCTCCCTGGTTATCACGTGACTATCTCCTCCAGCCTCCGGGTCCTGGCCGCGTAGCCTATCTCGAGCATTGGGAAGTCTAGGGCTGACTCGAACCTGTCCATGTTGAAGAGGCGGAGCGTGCCTGCATGCTTCAGGGTTAGGCGGCGCATCTCCGGGGATGTTGGGCCTAGACAGGGGCAGCCAGGTATTCTTGGGCTTACGTCGAAGACGTAGAAGCTGAGGCGTCTACCCTCTGGATCCTCGGGGTCGTAGGCGACAGCACCCTGTAGGGCGAAAAGCCCTATTACGCCGGGCGGATAAGCCTCTCTGCAAGCCTCCAGGAATTTCTCGGCCGCCTCGTAGACCTTTGGCTTCTGGGATTCACGCATGGTTACGCCCATGTGGCCTATCTCCTCGTTTTTAACAGGTACGTCGAGCTCCATCTGCTGCCTGGCCGGCAGGCTGAGTATGCCGTGCAGGTTTACCTGTCTCCTGTCGTCGAAGCCTAGGAAGTCGAACTCGCCGAATACGTCGCTGAGGCCCCAGGCCTGGTAGTTAGCGTTGAAACGGGGGCCTAGGACGTACTCCTCTATTACCGCATCCCTCAGGTCATCTAGGCTTATCACGTCGCGCCTGGCGAGGTCCTCCGCCTTCCGCCAGTACTCCTCGGGGCTCGAGGCGGTGAAAAAGGCGCGCTCCAGCGGCTTATGCTTCTGCCTCACCTTAACTATGACGAGCCTATCTATCTCGTCCGGCGACCTGAACCTTTTCGGGGTTTTGACGCCTGCCTTCTCGAGGAGCCAGTACTGGTTTCGAGGCAGGTTGCGCTCCTCTGTTTTAAGCATCTGCCTGTTTCCGTAGAGGGGGATGTACAGCTTCTCCTCTATGTTCCGCCAGCCCACGTAGACTGTGAAGGACCTGTTCGGTATGAATATGGTGTTTAGGCGGCGGAGCTCTTCCTGAACCTCCTCATCTATCATGTCGGCGAACCTGTCCAGGATTATCACGTGGTCGAAGAGATGCCTGTTGTGCACGGCGTAGAGCCTCTCCCGGCCCTTCTGGCAGACCACGACCGTCCTGAAGCCGAAGGCCTTAGCGGAGACGCCGACCTCTTCAGCCGAGTGGGAGCCTAGAACCCCTATCGTTATCTTGCCCGGGTCGTATCTGGAGACTAGCCCCGCTACCTCCTCCCTGCTTATAGGCATTTACACACCCATGAAGTTAGGACGGAGCTTAGACTTAGATTTTTCGCATCTGGATTTACATAACTGGGAAAGCGTTTAGCTGTTTAGCGGCTTGCACAGCTACGCGCTGCAGACTACTGCCGCGTCTCCGGAACAGCCGTTATCTTCCCGCCTAAGCCCCCGGGTCCTTATACTCATGCCGTAAATGCAGCCGGGCAGCATCGAGGTGCTGGAAAGAATAATATCCCTTATCTCCGCTCCTTACGAAATTAGGGTTGATCCATCCTAAAGCTTTTGCACACGATGTTTTAGATTTATATAGTGGCTGTTTTTCAGAGGAGTCATGGGCGAGCTAGAAGAAGACGATGATTACCGTGTGGCTTTGGCTAGGTGTGAGAAGGCGGCTGAAAGCAGGCTTGCCACCCAGGTGATTGACGAGGACGACAGGTTTTACGGAGGGTTCCGGGACCCTGAGACTCTGATATGTGACCC
>CAYSTQ010000217.1:0-3666 GCA_964433855.1 uncultured Thermoproteales archaeon | reverse complement strand
TAGTCGAAACCCCGAACCTCGACTCTTTCGTGAACCAGGGAGCCTACTTCCCCAACGCCTACTCGGAGATCCCGTCGACAACCGGCGCCAGGCTCTGCATGCTGAGGGGCCGGGGCAGCTACTACTGCGGGCTCACGGGCTACGCCGCCGTCGAATGGAACGAGTACAACTCCCTGGCAGAGGTATTAGCCAGACACGGCTACCACTGCATCAACGTGGGCTGGCGCAACCTGCATCCACGCCGCAAGCTATACGGGTTCCACACGGTGATACCCCACGACCTGCGCGAGGGCGTAGACGACTACATGGAGTGGCTTAAAGCCGTCGCCGGGCCGGAGGCGCACGAGTACGGGCACGGCCTAGACCCGAACGGCTGGACGGCGCGGCCCTGGCACCTCGACGAAATGCTTCACCCGGTGGTCTGGACCGTGAACAAGACCCTCGAGCAGATAAGGAAGCGCGACCCGACCCGGCCCTTTTTCGTCTGGTGCTCCTTCCTGCGCCCCCACTCACCCTACGACCCGCCGAGATCCTTCTGGGACATGTACATCGACCGCGAGCTACCGGAGATCCCCGTAGGGGACTGGGCGGAGAAATACAATGTTCCCAACCCAGGGCTGCCGATAACCGCCTGGTACGGCAGGCTAACCCCGGAGCAGAACCAGCGTATGCGGGCAGCCTACATGGCGATGGTCTCGTTCATCGACTCCCAGATTGGGAGACTGCTTGTCTCTCTCAGGAGAGACCTGGGCGTCCTAGACGACACGCTGATAATATTCACGTCCGACCACGGGGACATGATGGGTGACCATTATCTGCACAGGAAGACGTACGCGTACGAGGGCTCAGCCCGCATACCGTTCCTGATCCGGTACCCGAAGGGATGGGACCTGCCCACCGGCGTCTTCAACCACGTTGTCGGGCTACAGGACATTATGCCGACGATCCTGGAGGCGGCGGGTATAGCCCCGGTGGAGGGCGTCACGGGGCGAAGCGTCTTCTCGGCGATACGCGGCGAGCCGTGGCGCGAGTACATACACGGCGAACACTCTCCGTGTTACAGCATCCAGGAGGCGATGCACTACCTGACGGATGGACGGGAAAAATACATCTGGTTCCCCGCCACCAACAGGGAGATGCTCTTCGACCTAACAGCCGACAGGCAGGAACTCCACAACCTGGCCGACGACCCGGAGTACCGTGACCGCGTCAAGGCGTGGCGCAGCTGGCTGATCAGGCTCCTCGCCAAGCGCGGCGACGGCTTCTCCGACGGCAGCAGGCTCATCCCGCGAACCGAGTGGTGGAGCCCCGTGGTAAAGGAAAAGCTTCAAAGCTAACCCGGCAGGTAAACCCTAGCCTCCAGTTTTCTTCCCGGTGGCCAGCCCCTCCGGGCTGCCTGATTAAACAATATTCAGCCCTGAAGGACAGCCGCGGCCCTGACGGCGGCCTCCAGGCCTGGCAAAGACACCTGTTATAAAGGTTTACGGCTTTAAATATAACGTGGAGGCGGACACACGTATGGGCAGGTTTGGAAACAGGGGCTTAAAAATCGGCTTCTACAGGGCGTGTATAACGCCGCCGGTCGGAACGCCCATGGCTGGCTACGCCCTAAGGCCCGGGCCGGCGGCAGGCGTCCACGACGACCTATACGTGAACGCCCTCTACTTCTCAGACGGCGCCGGCGAGTACGCCGTCGCGTCCATAGACGCGTTAACCGTCGACCCAGGGCTCTCAGGCGAGGTGAGGAGGATCGTCGGAGACGCCCTCGGGCTCAGGCCCGAACAAGTCGTGGTAGCCGCCACGCATACGCACTCTGGCCCCGACCTGAATGGGATATTCGCGGAGCCCGACCCCGTGCTGAGAAGCATAGTCGCCAGAAAGATCGCCGGCGCCATCACGGCGGCCGCCAGCTCGGCTACTGAGGCCAGCCTCTGCAGCGCCATCGGTTTAGCCAGCGGCGTCACGGTTAACAGGCGTAACCCGGGCAGCGGCCCGCTGGACGAGAGGGTTCACGTAGCCGTCTTCCGCGGTGACAGAGGTTTCAAGGCTACTATCGTCGGCTTCACATGCCACCCGGTCGTGCTCGGCCACAACAACATGCTTATCTCAGCGGACTACCCAGCCCCCCTCAGGAAATGGGTTGAAGCCCTGACAGGAACCAGCTCCGTGTTCCTCAACGGTACGTGCGGGGACATCAACCCCCTAACCCCAACCACGGATCTAGACAGGGTCTACGACCGGACTGTCGGAACCTTCGACGACGTCGAATGGATGGGTAAGGTCGTGGCCTGTGAAGCCGTTAAACAAGCCCTGCTAGCCAGGCCTGAGAAGCCTTGCCTAGCATACGTCGACAGTGAGGTCGAGCTGGACACGCTGCTCCCTCAGGGGTACGAGGAGGCCAAGGCCAGACTGGAGGAGCTCGAGACACGGATCAGGACAGCTGCCGAGAAGGGGGACAGGCGCGCCGAGGTTGAGGCGAGGGTCGAGTATTTCAGGTCAAGGATGACTGTGGCGCTCTGCGAGGCCTATGGTGGAGGAAGCATAAGGGTGAGGGTGCAGGCGTTATCGCTTGGCCAGGACACGGCGCTGGTTTTCCTGCCGAGCGAGGTGCTGGTGGAGATAGGCCTCAGGATTAAATCCGGCTCACCCTTCCGGAACACCATGGTGGTCTCATATGCCAACGACTACTTCGGATATGTTCCCCCGAGTAGCGAGTATGACTGCGGAGGCTATGAGACGACCTACCCGGTCTCGGTGCTAAAGAAAGGCGAGGCTGAAAAACTGATTAAGGCCAGTCTAAGCCTGCTCGAAAAGCTTAAGGCCGGGTGAGCCCCTAAGATGCTTCTTGCCGGAGTAGACGGCGGCGGCACTAAGACGGTCTGTGTGGTCGCCGACGAGAACGGGAGAGTGCTGGGCCTCGGCTCCTCCGGCCCCTCCAACTACCACGTCACAGGCCTCGCTGCATCTCTCGAAGCGGTCGGGGAGAGCCTGAGAAAGGCGTCTGGCTGGCGCCACGTAGACTATTTAACGGTTGGCCTAGCCGGGCTCGACACCAGGTACGACGTGGGGCTCTACCTGGAGGCATTGAGGAGGCAGGGCCTAGCTGGTGACTGCCACGCAATGCATGATGCCGAGATAGCTCTACTGGGCGGCACCGGTGGAGGACCTGGGATAATAGTTATAGCTGGCACGGGCTCAGTTGCTTCAGGCATGAACAGGTCAGGTCGGTACGCTAGGGCTGGAGGCTGGGGCTACATCCTGGGCGACGAGGGAAGTGCTTACGACATAGGTAGGCGGGGCCTCGTGGCGGTTCTGAGAGCTTACGACGGCAGAGGAAGGAAGACGGCCCTAACGGAAAAGTTGTTGAAGGCCCTAGGCGTCAGCAACCCTGAGGAGATGCTGAGGAGGGTTTACGTGGATAAGATGGGGGTCACAGGCATAGCTGCGCTGGCGGCCCACGTCACCGAGGCTGCCGCGGAGGGCGACCCTGTAGCCCTCGACATAGTTAGGTCAGCTGCCGAATCCCTGGCCGAGCTGGCGATAGCGGTCGGCGCCAGACTCGGCATGCTGAGTGAACACGTCAGAATAGTGACTGTAGGCGGCGTCTTCAAGGCGGGGGAACTAGTGCTGAAGCCGTTCAGGGAGAAGCTCAGGACAAGGTTTGCC
>CAYSTQ010000216.1:0-3666 GCA_964433855.1 uncultured Thermoproteales archaeon | reverse complement strand
AGCCAAGTAGCGTCCGTTATTTGAAAACTTGACTTCTCTTACCTCTCCCCCTGCATTGTGCACCCATAAGGAGCCCTTAATCCTATCGTAAAGGTAGATCTTATCGTCTGGATCACTGCTGCCGGCAGCCACGTATCTTCCATCGCGGGAGATATCTATTCCCCAGACCTGCGCTGAGGTCTCTTGATGCCAGATCAGATTTCCATCTGAATCGTAGAGGTAAACCCCATAGGTAACTTCAGCCCCCTTCTCTGGAGGGTTGTGCGCTCCGGTTGAGACAGCGATGTATTCCCAGTCTTTAGAGGCAGGGGCCTTCCAGACGCTGAATCCTAGGGGTCTCTCCCATGATAACTGGTAGCTTACCTCCGGCCGTTTTTCAAGGTAGATGTCTCTCGTGAGCACGCCTCCTTCAGGCGGTTTGATATTAGCCTCGTAGTAGCTCTGATAACCCTCGGCATGGACTTCTAGGTATAGGGATGGGGGGACCACGCGTATTGTACTTGTCGTGTATTTCCTTCATAAACTCGTATGAGAGACATGGAATTTTGAAACTTCCATCCTCGGCTGTGGTTGTTTGATCCCACCAATTAGGATTCCATAGGTATAGTTTGACCTCTGCGTTAACGATGGGCTTCCCAGTTTCTTTATCGTATACCTTGCCTTGAATCATCGAGCCGCGAGGTAAAGCGTAGAAGTCGCCGAGATCCTTAAACGTTGTGGTTAGAGTGATATTTGCCGTCTTGCTTGGGTCATTGGTGGAAGATATGACGAAGGAAAGTATAAGCTGATCCCCATCCTTCACACCCGACATCGGTTCAACGATCACCGCGTGATACCCTACTTCACCCGGGTCAAGCCAGATGAAGCCCCCTGCGCCGAGAACAAGCCATTCCTTAGGTTCTTCGCCTTGTACGGCGATTGAGATTAAATCAGGCTTATCCCCGGTGTTCTTAATGGTTTTGTAGTTTGGCTCAAAGGGTTTAACGATCGTATGGGAGTTCTATGTGCAGGTAACTAAGATACCTGCTTTCGCTTGGATTGGAGGTGAACCGCTTATAAACGTCATAGAAGCAACTAGTAAATGATAAAAGAACTAGTGTTTTTCTTGACAAATTTTACACCATTAATTTTTTATTAAAAAAGGTATTAAAAAGGATTTTTATATATTCACGTCTAGGCTCAGAAAGGGGCTATTATATTACAGGCTTTAAGAGGATGCGAACCTAATCCCCGAGACACAACAATTTAACCTGTAATCCTCCAATATGAGCTGGCAATCGGAGGAGTAATAATTTACCAAAAATGACGCCAGAAAGCCCCCTGCTTTAGCGGGGAGAGTGTCAAGGAATAATAGCAACCTGCATTGACTCCTGGAAAGCTTTGAAAACGAAAAATGGCTCGTTAACAATCAAGGCTGGACCTGGTTCATAGACCCTATTTTATTTGCGTTCTTATCTCTTCCGGTATAGGGTTTTCATATATTAGCCCGTATTTCTCAGCTAGCTTTTTAACATGTTTATCGTTGGAAACAACTACAGGGATCCTGTTATCCAAGGCTGTGGCTAGAAGTATGGCGTCTCCTAAAGGGATGTTTTCATCAACACTTATCTTAAACCCCATACCTGACGGAGGAATAAGCTTTAACCCCTCTGCCGCTAACCATATTTTACGGGCAACGTTAATCCTAGGCCTAATCCTATAATGCCAGAAAAGAGTGTTATATGTCTCTAAGAGAGTTGTAGCCGTCACGTAAATCTCCAGTTCACCCTTAATCCCTTTTTCAATCAGAGGCCTCGTATATGGGGTCGCTATATGGTTCTCTAAAAGAGCATATGAGAGTATATCCGCATCCACTATCCTCACTCTTTAAATCCCCCATATCTGTGTTTACCGCTTTCAGCCCCTAGGGCTTTCAGGCTTTCATCGACGAAAAGCTTTATTTCGTTAAACTCCTGCAGGATATCCTCTCTAGACAGTTTTCTTAAAACTATCTCAGATCCTCTCCCCTCAACTATCAACTCGTCTTTCGGCCTTAAACCTCTCCTAAACCTAGATGGGATAACTATTCTCCACCGCTCATCAATTCTTACCTTTTCTCCCACTCCCACTCCCCAACCCATAGACAGAAAAGCCGTATTTAAACCTTTTGTGTATCGGCTCTGTTAGAATATTGGGTGTTGCGGACATAGCGCTGTATTCAGGCGGTAAAGTAGATGCTGCTGGTCGTGTTTTTCGACTAAGATCCTAAAAACAGCTTCTTTTACATCTCAAATACGCCGTCAGGCATGTTTAGGGATCTTTCCCATTCTTCAAGGCGTCCCAGATCCGCCTGATGGAAGCTCGTCCTTATGCCAGATTCTATCTAGATGCTGCCCGCCGCTTCACAACATCTAGCGTGTAATGCATGAGCAGCCCCGCCAGGAACCCTACGGCTAAATTGGTGAGTAGCGAGACCGCCCCAGTGAAAACGGCTTCAGCCAGGTCTAGCCCTCTAAGCCTGACCACAGATTTCCCCAGCTCTAGGCCTGCGAAGAGCAGCATAGCTCCGATTACCGGTGTTGGAAAGGCGGCGAATACGGTTGTCACGGTCTCCGCTAGGAAGAGGGCTAGGATTATCTCGCATACGCCCTCCATGATCATAGCTCCTCCCGTTCGTCCCCCGAAAAAATATTGGGAGGCGAAGCCCCCTGCCCCATGGCACATCGGGATGCCCCCTATGAACGGAAGGAGGGTGTTTATCAAGCCCATGTTCATCGCGAGGTTTTCCTCCCTGATCCTCTTGTCCGAGAAGCGTTCACTGACCGCTAGGGAGGTGGCTAGTATAGCGTTGGAGAATGTTAGCGCCAGTTGGGCGAAGACTGCTGTGAACAGGCTTAAACTAACGGCTTGGAGGCTTGGGATATGGATGGTAGGTAGAAGCCTGTTTTCAGGTCTATGCCGGGGTTTAAGAGAAGGATTATGGCTAGCCCTAGGGTGAAAACAGCTATTGCTGACGGCAGAAACCTGTTCTTTAGAAGGGCTATGATTACGGCTATTGACATCAGGCCGAGGAGGGGGTTCGGCGCCATGAACACCACCGCCTCCTTTAGGAGGATGACCATCAGCCCTAGCTGAACCCCCCGGATGATGACGACAGGCGTCAGCCTCGCCAGCCTTTTAACCAGCCCTGAGAAGCTGAGAATCAGCCAGGCAACGCCGGTCAGCACCCCGCTTAAATATATCTGTGCAGGGCTCCACTTCTCGTTCAGAGCCGTGGCCCCTATAACCTTTTTAGCCTCGAGCGGCAGCGGTAGCCTGTAGATAAGGCCTAGGGCGATGTTCGCCAGCCCCATCGCCAGAAAGATGCCGGTTGGGTCTAGGCCTAGGACTGCTATGTACCCTAGGATGAACGGGTTGAGGGGACCGAAATCCCCTAGGGCTCCAGCGAACTCCCTTAGGCTAAACTCAAAGTCCCTTATCCTAACCATTTCCATCCAGCCCTCTAGATAATAGGAGGGCTGTGGGCCACATATAGATTTAAGCAAGCACCGGGGATGGAGTTGGATGAGTGGAAACGCTAGGCTTCAGCTTCCTGTATCTGGTCACGGATTTCTGTTTCAAGTCGTATTCGCTGAGATCCCGCGGCATCACACATATGGCAATTACGAGACGGTTCTGATGATGGCC
>CAYSTQ010000215.1:0-3679 GCA_964433855.1 uncultured Thermoproteales archaeon | reverse complement strand
TTGGAGCCGCGGCACACAGGTACAGCTTATCCCCCTCCTCGTAGACCAGCATAAGCCTCAGACAGATACACCACATCGCCTCATCAGACACTTTGTAGACGTCACCTCTCCAATCAGCCAGAGTCGGCAAAGGATGCTCAATAAGCGTGCACACATCTGGGTGAAAAGTGGTCACGAAGCTGTTCACGACAGCCCTTACATAGTGTTTAACCTCTCCCCTCCAGAGATATGGTATCTGGAAGCCGTAGAGGTTGGGTTGCTGCGAGAAGCCGCCCCAGCTGAACCAGTCTCTGCCGAACTCCCGAGGCATATACCCGTACTCTTCGGATAAATACAGGTTGTCCTCGTAGTCCTTAAGGATCCAGCCGGCCTCTCTCGATCTAGGATCTATGACGCGGCATATCACCAGGTGAATAGCGCCCTCCAAGACCTCCCTTATCCATCCAAGATCCCTACCCCTTCTCTCAAGCCTCGAGGGGAAATGAGGAATCCACGTCCCGTCCCGCAACCGGACCACGGGGCTCCTGGCGGCCGCCTCCCTAGCGCTACCAGCTATGTCCCTCCTGTAGAGCTCGGCCTCCCTTAGAAGCCTGTCCGCCGCCGGATGACCAGCATCCGCCAGTGCCTCAGCTATGCTCCTCAGCCCTCTGTAGCTCTGAGCATCATTGACAAGCCAGGACCAGTAATCGGTTACGTCCTCGAGCGAAGCAGGCGGCAGAAGGCCCCGGCCTAAAACATCCTTTCCCCTAAGCCTTTCAGCACATCTTCTCTCCCGGATAACCCAGTCGCATGCCTCTATAAGCCTGGAGGCGTTCCTAAGCAACCAATCCCTGTCTCTCGTATGCCTATAGTACTCGCCCATAACCCACATGACCCATCCGTGATGCTGAGTATAGAGCCCGCGCTCATAGCCCCCAGCCCCATAGAAGACGCCTTTACTGCTCCTGAACAGCCCGGGTAGGGGGACAGTGCCCTGGTAGTGCAGGAAGGTCTCTAGGCGTCTCTCAGCCTCCCTGTATAAACCCCTCATAATGAGCTCAGCTATGACCATGGAGTCCTCGTTCGGGTAAGACCCGTAATGAATGCTGCCTGTTCTAGCAATATACCTGCTGGAGCCCGGCTCCTTATCACCCGATATTAGGGCATGCACCAGGTGGGACTTATACAGCAGGTTGAACCATCTCCAGGGGGTTTCTATCTTACACCCGCTTCCAACTCTACGCCTCCAGTATTCGCGCACCCTAGCCTTCTCCACGCTGTAGTCGAGCTTCCTCAAGGCTTCAAACTCCCCGTCTTCCACCAGGGTTATAAAAGGTATTTTAACGAGCAACTCTCGTCTCTCACCCGGCAGCAGATCTGCCTCGTACACCAGCCTGCCTTCATCGTCCTGGGAGAGCCGTTCACCAGCAGTGTCGATGAAATATCTAAGCCGCGGCTTACCGTAGTTCACGGCATACACGAAGCCATTCCTCTCCTCTAAAATCTCCCTATGCGAACATCGGGAGGATAGCACCAGCCTGGCCCGTCTAGGGCTCACCGCGCAGCATTCCAGGGATATCTTCATCATCAGGACAACGGGGTCGTCCCCGTCTATGCCCTCCCAGTCATCTAGATCCTTCAACACATTCCTGAGAAGCAGCGTGGCGAAAGCCTCCTGCTCGTAGAGCACGCCATCCTCAAGCCACATGCTATGAATTATGGGCAGGTACCCCTCCTCCCTGTACCGGATCACCGGATCCGCAGACGGAAAGCCGAAGCCATAGGCGATGTAGGGGCCGTCCCAGAGAAGCCTGTCGGAATACCTGCCTTTAACTCTTCTAATCCAGTTCTCGAAGCAGTAAACGTCTCCGTTAGGCTCCAGCCTGAACTTCTGCCTCCTACCCTCACAGCCCAGCACAACCGGCACCCTCCCGGCTTTACGCGGCTGCTCCCTCCAAGCCCTCCTAAGGCTTTGCTCAGGCATTTCTGACACAAGGTTGTAAAGGCTCTTCCCCGACCTTCTCCTCCCCTCGGCAATCCTCCCCCTGTATTCCTCCAGTGAAAGCCTCTGTTCAGGCTTGGAGACAAGGACGTCGAAGTCCTCAACATATATGGCTCCATAGCGCTCCAAGTCGTCCACTAGGAAGGAGAAGACGCAAGCCTCCGTGCGAAGCGTCACTATCGTCCTATCATAAGAATACCTCTTACCGTTACGTGTGTACCAAACAGTCACAGTCATGCTGCCGGTTTCCCTGTCTCTGAGACGCGACCGCCAGCTTCCAGTCCCTTCTAACTCGACGTTCCTGACAGGAGTTATCTCCACCAGTTCACCGTTGTAAACCTCTATGTTGCCATCCCATATTCTCCCGCCCTTAGATCCCCACTCGACCATGAACGTGGTCTTACGCCACACAGAGTCCGTGTATACCTCGACGGATTCCGGTTTTTGCGAAAATCCTGGAAACAGTATTTTTAGCTTAAGCGTTCTCCGGTACACGGCGTCGAAGCCTAGCCCTGGGAACTCCCTCCTATTCACCGGGTTAAAGCCTGCCACAACGCTGCGTCCTTCTACTCTAAACCATGCGTCGCCATCACGCCATTCCCCATTCCAGGGATCATCGATAGGTGTCCAACCCTCGCTGCCGGAGCCGAAAGCCCTGTCCTCCGGAACCCTATGCTTAGGCCAGTGCCTACCCCAGTACTGGATCTTTAAACCTTTCCCGACGTCATCGCCTACATCATCTCTAAACCTTAGGACAACGTAGTATATGTCCCGTGGGTCATCCCAGGAAACCGCCACCTCTCCTCGAGACCACGTCACCCTGCCATACCTAGCCGCGTCAAATAGACCCCCATCCCTAGGCTGGGATGACAGCTCCAAACCCCTCACCTATTCATTAACAGGTACACTGTTTTTAATCCTTGTATCTCTACTTCTTTAGAAGACTATAGAAGTCTTCTATAGTTCTAGGGGTTTCCTCAGCGCTGACATATTTAATTTATATTATAAAGTGATGGAAAAGGAATACTCTAAGTCGTGAAGGCGCCTCATGAAATAGGATTAACAGGGGCTTCCATCCCGGCTCACCATTTTTCATTATTCCAATTTACATCTATTCAGCTAAAAGCCGATATTTAATTAGCTTAGCACAGGGTGGCTTCAAATCAGGCCGGGCTGTGAAGCGCTTGAACTGCTTTAATTCCATTCCTATACATTAACTCATGCAGGTTTTTCACCTCTTTTAATAGTCTGAAACGTTGGGCGTGGTCTATTTTGACTTCTAGCTGGACAGTTTCTTCTCCGCTTTTCAATATATCTCTTAACAGGTCTTTCGGGCTTACCTTCATAGAGCCCTCATAGAATGTGTGCAGGAAGTTTCTCCCACCGTATATTTCAATGTCGGTATATTCGATTATTGCTTCGAGAAATTCCTCATTTAAACTCCTGGAATATACACCTATAACGGCTGAAACAAATCCTAAATTGACGGAAACTTCACCTATACTAAACCTGAACGAGGGAAGAGGGTATTTCTGCTTGCTCCATTTACCATTTAACAAGATATAGCTGTTAAAGGCCGGGGTTATCTCAGATGTTCGATATTCCCGGCTGAAAGCCTCTCTGAGTTCAGCGGCGATTTTCCACAGATAGTTCAACGATTCATGTATTTCTCTTCTATGTTTCGTCAAGAACAATAGC
>CAYSTQ010000214.1:0-3708 GCA_964433855.1 uncultured Thermoproteales archaeon | reverse complement strand
AAAGGGCTGGTCAGCGACCAGGAATACTACGAGGCAATAACCAGAATAAGGGACAGACTGCTTAAGATTAGACAGGCCCTAGGGGGAGGCGGCCGGGCTTGAAAAAGGACTTGAAAATACCCCTTCTCCTTCTCCTGCTTCTACTCATCTATATGCTGGGCCCCCAGCCTATCCCAGCCGTACCGAAGGCAAGCCTACGCCGGGAAACCGTCTATACTCTACTGTTCAACGTATCCGGTGACGTTACGTCGTCTGAGGCAGAAACGGTGATAACGTTTGAACCCGGACGCCAGATGGACAACATAACGGTGATAGCGTACGAGCCCGAGGCCAACGCCTCAACGCTTAATATGTTAGCCGGGCCGGCGCCCACCGAAACCGTGGCGTACAGGGAAGGGGTAAAGCTGGTTTGGCGCGGTTTATCGCTTAAGCAGGGTGAGAGCTTAACCATTAAATACAGGATAATGGTGAGGCCTGTAGCCCCGATGAGCCCCAGGGGGTGGATCGGCGGCAGGGGGCTCTTATTCAACCCCTCCGAATACCTGATTAAAAACGCCAGTAAAGGAGGAATATTTAGAGTTAAGGTGGATCTAGTGTACGAATCCGGTTACAGGAGGGAAGTGTTAGGCGAGGAGACCCGCCTGCCGTACCCCGCCGTACTGGTCTTCACATATCCTAAAAGCCTTCTAGAGGTTACAGGCTATAGTAGCGAGCCTAATGCCACCTCAAGCCAGGAGGACAAAAACGTACTTTACTGGAACATGCTCCTCTCAGCCAACACCTCCCTTGAAATAACCATGCGTATAGCCAGCCTCGGCGCCTGGCGCACCATATGGATCCCCCCCGTTATCCTGCAGGTAGACGAGAACCCGGACGCTGTAATAGGCTATATCAGGAAGGCTGGATTAGGCAGAATGCTGAATGAAACCACGGAAAGCTATAAGTTCCTCGAAAAAACCAGGGAAAGACTCGCTGAGTCATTGTCAGAGCTGGAATATATGGCGGAAACCTTTGAAACAATAGGTGAAATGGAGATCAGGGCGGCTAGCTCCCTCAAAACGGTATCTCACCGAATTTCCACGGCGCTTGAAGCCGTCAGACAGGCCAACCTGACGGCTGAGAACGTAGAAAGGCTACTCACGGAGGCCCGCGCGGCGATAAACCAAACTATACGGTATCTCGAGGCGGCCGCGCCGATTCTGGGCAACTTCACGCCGCCAGGCGAGGAGTACACGGTCACCAACCTGACGGGGATCCTTAGGAGAGCGGAGAGAAACCTGTCGCAGGTGAGCGGGGAGGACGTTGAACAGGCCTTGAAACAGGCGGAGAAGACGACTGAGGACGTCGATGAGGCTCAGAGATACCTTGTGAAGGCGGGGAGCATGCATCTAAAGCTGGCGCGTAAGATAAGGAGTGAATATAGGCCGTCTTTAGAGAAGGCGTTAAACGAGATAAATTCTAAACTTGGCGAGCTTAAGCAAAAAATTGACGAGCTTAACAGAACATATCTTAAAATGAAGGCCGTGGAGGAGATGGCCGCCCAGCTCAAGGCCGAACATGAAAACCTCACGAAGGCTTACGTGGACGGGGACGAGTATGGACAGGTGGAGACCAAGATAAAATACGTTTTACTCCTGAAGCTACCCACCGTCACGTCCAAGTTTGCCGGGCTAAGCGGAGGAGCGGGGGCAGGGGAAGAGACAGGTGGGCCGACAGGGAACCCCCTCATCCTAGGCCTGCTGGTTTCAGCAATAGCCGCGGCGCTGCTGTTCCTCGGCCGCCGCAGAAGAGAAACAGGTGGAAAAGTCGAAGCAGTAAAGGTGGAGAAGCTGGAGGAAGAGGTGGATGAGCTGATTAGGGAGCTAGAAATGGCTATATTGCTCGAGGAAAACGGGTAAACGGCGCCACTACGTTTCTAGATAGAGACGACGCATACCCCAACCATCGCTCTGATTATTCTCTCCACGACAATGCCGTACTTCCTCCCCACGCTGGCATCCGCCCTCCGCCATCATCACCGCTAGATAAGGTAGTAGCGCCACTTTATCTCGCTGCGCTGCCCCACCGACCTAAGGCCAAGAATTACATCCACGACAGTGCTTAGAAAGATACCTCGCTGCCCCCGCATCCCCCCATCACGGAGAACAGCGGCGCGACACCGTCCTTCTTAAACAGGTAGGCCATGTCCTTAATCAGCCTGTGGAAGTCCCCGCTGTACTCTTTCGCAAAGCAGTTAAGCCATCCACGACCATCACAGTAGGTTTTTCACTCCCGCCTCTCAGGACGTTTTACAAGATTGCTGTAGAAACCCCCTTCTTTCAAGCTTTCCGAAATCCATCCCTAAGCCAGCCATGCAGCTGTAGAACCCGTCCTTCCCATCAACGTTGCATATGTATAGGCTTGGCTCACCGAACCGTCTAGCTCCCTCATAGACGAACTTAGCGGCGAACGCTGTCTTATCAGTGCCTGGATGGCCCACGACCATTATCAGCTGCTCCTCAGGAAGCCGCCGACGGCCTCATTAAACCCCGATATCCCGGTGGCGCGAAACACAATTGTTGCTCAGCCGTGTTATCAGGATTAAATACCCATAGGGAGAGGATTTTTAATATTCGCTGCGATGACCATGCTGGCAAGACGCCGCGGCATCCTTATATATATTACCGTCTAGCCTTAGCCGAGGTGAGACGCGTGTACTGGCTAGCCAGCCTGGTAGCCGCCGCCTTAACAGGGCTAGCAGTAGGCGTAGTAGCAGCCGTAGGCGGCATCGGCGGCGGAGTCTTCATGGTCCCCCTGTTCTACTTCATGAACATGGATATAAGGGCGGCCGTAGGCACCTCCAAGCTAGTCATAGTGTTCACCTCCCTCTCCGGAGCCTCAGCCTACCTGTCGAGGCGAATGGTGGACGTAAAGACCGGGCTTCTCGTCTTGGCCTCCATGATGCCTCTAACCTACGTGGGCGCATACGCGGTAAGCCTTGTAGACCCCCGGCTGCTTAAGCTCCTGGTCTCGGCCTTCATAATCCTCTACGCTGCAAGAACGCTTACGAAATACTTCGCCAGCCGAAAGAGCAACGGTAGAGGAAGCGCTGGGCGCGGGACAGGAGGAGACAGGCGTCTAGCAGTGGCGATAGGCGTCGTCTCAGGCATAGTATCCGGGCTGACCGGGACCGGCGGCGGGGCGGTGAACGTGCCGCTGTTCACAACGCTCCTAGGAATGGATATTCACACAGCCGTCGCCACCTCTACCTTTACGATATTCCCGTCAGCCGTAGTCGCGGCCACAAGACACCTACTGAACGGAGACGTAATGCTGGAAAAAGCCATCCCAATGGCCATAGGCACGCTAGCCGGAGGACAGATAGGAGCAAGGCTGGCCACAAGGCTATCACCCCGGCAACTCCGCCTAGCAGTAGGGTTAATACTGATATATGCAGGAGCTAGAATGCTGATTGCGTCAATCTAGCTAATTTAGCAAGGGCGTTTTAGGACGGCGGAGCTCCCAAAAAGAGTTGATACGCACGGTATAGCTCGGAAAAACACGGTTATATTCTTGTAGACCGCCACTGGCCGTTTCACCTCTTTTAAACATTGTTATAGGCTTTACCAGTTCCGGCATTACTCATAGGGGCTTCAGTCTCCTCACAGGGTTTATGAGCAAACGCCAAGTTAAATTGACAGACGAAAATCGGTTTCAGGTGGCTTTTTT
>CAYSTQ010000213.1:0-3723 GCA_964433855.1 uncultured Thermoproteales archaeon | reverse complement strand
TCCACGGTCACGAAGCTGCCTCTCCTAAGCCTGGCCGGGACTGTGACGAGCGACTTCAGCTTCATCCGCAGTATCCTGCCGAAGAACTCGGCCTTCCCCGTGAAGTCTTCGCCGTTGACGTAGACCCCTGTCAGCTCCTCGTCCTCCGCTAGATCATTGTAAACGTATATGAATATCTTATCTAGGCCGCGGGAGAAGCCGACATATGATATCTTCATCCAGGCCACCCCAATATCTACGTTGGGTCTTAACGGCTTAAATAGCTTCGCAGCCATAATAGGTATTACCTGCTAAGCCAGCTAGTCAATGTTCCTCCGGCACAAACAGTTATATTGCGTAGCTGGGCCAACCTCAATGGTGGAAATAATGCCCGTATGGGAGCTTTGCGTGCAGGAAGAACTCCTCAAAGACCGGCTTGTCGAAACCGCTGTCTCGGATCTAGAGGCCCTCGGCGGCTGGCAGGGACTGTCGTTTCTAAGGGCTTCCAAGCCCAGTGGAAGACGGAACTCTATAATTGTTGAGCTACGCCACGGGCTACCGGCCGAGACCGTCGAGATATCGTCCAGCATGGATAAAGGCTTTAAACACGTGGTTATGGGGGCTGCTGACACGGTTGCAGCGGCTCACGGCCTGTACTGGGCCTGGGACAGGCTGAAGACCTGTGGAGACATACCGCTCGTCAAAATGGTTCGGAGACCAACTTTCAAGTACAGGTTCACCTACATATCCCTGGGCAGCCCAACCCAGGGCTCGCTTGAACAGGCCTTAGCCAGCCTAAGGCAGGCGGCCAGAGTAGGGGTTAACCACGTCCTCGTGTACAGGACGGAGAACTACGTGCCGTGGGATGGGAGGCATGGAGAGGAGGCCGAGCGCTGCCGAGAGTTGCTCAGGGAGTTTATAGAGGCCGCGCATAGCCTTCACGTTAAGGTGCTTGTCTACGGGGACGAATTCATATATCTGGACTCGTGGCTCGAGAAATTCGGCGGAAAGCCCTGTGTCAGCAGTCCCGGTTTCTGGAAAGCTCTAGAGGAGAAGTATAGGGCGCTTCTACGGGAGCTGCCTGAGCTGGACGGTGTAGCGGTTAGAACAGGCGAGGTAATACCGCATGGAGGCTTCAAGGCCTTCGACGTAATGCACTCCAGATGCCCGGGCGAAAACTACTCTCTTGAATACAAGTATAGGAAGTTCCTTGACACGATATACGGGGTGGTCGTGGAGGAGTTCGGAAAAATATATTATCACAGGACGTGGGTCACGAACGACTGGGAGCAGCACAGCGTCCCAGAGATTCTTCAAAGGATCCTGGACGGGTTCCCGAGAAAGAACTTTATACTTTCGATAAAGCTTACTGAGGCTGACCAATGGGAGTACCAGCCTCTCAACCCGACCATTGGAGCCGTGAAGCATACAACAGTTGTTGAGTGTGAGACTGGTAGAGCCCATCAGTGGGGCGGCCCAGTCATGGACTTCGCGGCTGAGTTCATACAGGCAGGCCTCCAATACGCCTTGATGAGGGGAGCTAGAGGCGTTTCAGCGGCTTTGCCGAGCTGGAGCGCAAGCCCGCGGCAGCCTGGCTACGACGCGCTGCCGTACACGGTCTGGCGGCTAGCCTGGAACCCCGGTGAGGATCTGGAGAAGATAGTTACGGAGTGGGCCGCGCAGTATTTCGGTGCTGCTGCCCCTGTGGTAGCGGAGGTCCTGCTTAAGACGGATGACGCTGTTAGAGACTCGTACTACGTCGCTCCCTACGCCGTCCGAGTATGGAACCCACTGGGCCATATATACGGCAGCATGTTTATATGTAAGGGGAATCCGTTCTTCGACAATGGAAGAGGACATGATGAGTTCCTCAAAACGATATACCTGCACTGTAAGCCCTGCCTGGACAGAGTCTGGGAGCTGATGGACAGGGGCGTGGCAACATACGATGAGATGATAGAGAAATATTTAGCCGTCAAGCATCTAGTGCCCAGGAAGGAGTACAGGGACGGGTTTGAGGAGGTGCTACGGCATGCCAGAGCCGTGCTAAACCTGAACCGGCTATATGTTAAAGCCTTCACAGCCTACTTCGAGTATAGGGAGAAGAGAAGCCCGTATTGGCGGGGCAGGCTGGCTAGGCTGCTGTCCGAGCTGGGGTACGCTGCCTCTGAATATGAGGAGAAATGGGGGCTGTACAGGCTGTATGGGATAAAGGAGTTCTTAAAGCTCGCCCGTAGGGCACTTATAGATCCGGACGGGCTTGAGCAGCTACTCGCCACCTCACCGACAACTGGGGAAGTCGAGGAGCTCGTAAGGCAGCACATGGATAAGGAGGAGAAGCTGGCTAGTAGGCCGGATGCAAAAATGATTCTCCGCTGGGAAGGCGTAGTCGACGGCCGCGACATTCTGCACGTGAAAGGCGAGACCATACAGATAGAGCATCTACTGGCCGAGCCGATCCACGATGTAAAGTACGTGTTCTACGAGCCTGTGGCCGCGGCACCAGCCCGCTACGCCGTTAAACGGATAAGATGCCGCGGCGCAGCCCTAGTGCTCGAGAACCCGTCAAGCGACAATGGCTACACCCTCAAGATATATCTAGACGACACGGCGCCAGGCCCCGACAGGTATGTATTGGAGATATACCGCATTTCGGAGGGGGGCGAAGGAGGCTGACTCTGTGAGGATCAAGGTTCTGAACAATTTTGTGGCTGAGCTGCTAAGCGTAGAGTCCTGCAGTGGCGGAGAATACAGCTTCGGCAATCCGAGGGATGGATGGGTTTTCTTCTTGTCCACGGCTGAGGCTGATGAAGTAGGACGTCTACAGGTTTTGCTCGTAACTGATAAGGATGAGGACGCCTTATTGGAGCACTGGGCAGGAGAGACGTCTCTAGAGGCTATGCGCTTCCTGCCAGCAGGCGAGTACAGGGTAAAGATACGTGGCGAGGGTGAGGCGAGGCTGAAACGGCTCGTGGTCAGGGCGGTTCCCGAGATCATCTACTGCAAGTTCGGCTATGACCCGCATGTCCGCGAGTATGGCTCCTATGACTGGGAGTTCCTGCAGAGATACGTGCTGCACAGCGTTAACTGTATAGTCGGCAACGGCGATGAGCAGCAGATGCCCTTTGTCGAGGAATGGAAGAGGCGCGGCGGAAAATGGATAGTCGAGTGCGGTGTCCCGGGGCTGAGAAGCGGAAAGGTCACAGCTGAGGAAGCATATGACTACTGGTCTCAGAACCCGGGTTTCCAGAGCCCTTTAATGGACGGCGTTATCGCCGACGAGTTCTTCGGAAAAGACGTTGAGCAGTATCCGGCCTGGATAGAGGCCGTCGAGAGAATTGGCGAGAACCCGTTTTTCCGCGGGAAAACTTTCTATGCTTATTGCGGTGGAGCAATGTACAGGGCGCGCCAGAGTAGTCTTTTCGTGGAGACGCTCATGGAAAAGGGTTATCGGCTCGCCCTGGAAAGGTATCTAAGTGAGCAGCCGACGGAGGCCGCCGCTGAAGAGCTTCTTAAGAGGGCTCTCGTAGAGGAGATGCTGAGATGGCGGAAAGCGTTCCCAGGGGTTGAAAGGCATCTTGTGATATGTTTAGGGATCATGAGCGCGCCCCCTGAAAGCCTTAACGTGGACCCCTCCGTGAACTACAAGGTGTTCCTCGATATGCAGTTTAACGTGTTGGCTAACAGCCCTGCATTCCAGGGGCTCTACGGGGTTATGACTTACACCTCCGGCTACGCGGACGA
>CAYSTQ010000212.1:3095-3752 GCA_964433855.1 uncultured Thermoproteales archaeon | reverse complement strand
CCTCGGCCGGGTACGCTGCGCCGAAGAGGCCGGCGATCACCGATAGACGCTCCACGTTCATCAACAGGTTCTCACATCTCCTATTGGACACCTTGACAATGGCCTCAGTGGTGTAAGTACCTCTGTGGGTCTTGACGTAAAGCTCGTCGTTGACCACGGGTATGTTAACACTTGAACAACCAGTGGTCTTTTCAACCTCTCTGAAGAACTCCTCCGCCCTGGCGAACCGCAGGTCGACAACCCCCTTCTCGGCTATCTCCTTAGCCCTAAGCACCATGTCCTCCGTAGGCCCTCCACCATGGTCGCCGTGGCCATACAGATACATCAGCATGTTGAGGCCGTGCTTAGCCTTCAACACTCCCAGCTGACCAACTATGTACGCCTCCCTGACGTCACCGTTATAGCCGCCGACAGTATGGTAGGACAACACCCTACTGCCGTCCGGCGACTCCCACCAGAAGACGTGATGCGGGAACGGTATCGGTGGGTTATTCCTTTGAACCTGCCACTTAAGCTTATGCGTCATAAAGTAGTCGATCCCGGACTTCTTAAGTATCTGGGGTAGGGTCCAGGGGAAGCCGAAGCTGTCAGGTAGCCAGGCGACCTTAACGTCCACGCCGAACCTGTCCATGAAATACCTCTTACCGTACAGGTACT
>CAYSTQ010000212.1:0-3085 GCA_964433855.1 uncultured Thermoproteales archaeon | reverse complement strand
TAACTAGGGATTCGCCGGAGACGAGCAGAGGGCTGAACTCGTCCCAGGACCCGCCTACCACGTCCCAGAGCCCCTTGGCCACGAGCTCCCTTATTTTCTCGAAGAGATCGGGATAGTACTCCTCAACCCATTTATACAGCTGGGCGCTGCTCTGGCTAAACCTCATCCCATGCTTCTCGGCAAGCCTCACAGCGTTCCAGAAAGTCCTCGGAATCACGTCGATTATGGTCTCCGACCTGGTCCACAGCCACGACAAGTCTATGTGGGCGTGCCCGATCATGAACACCTTACTCTTCAACCTGGTCACCAACAGAACCCAGAGCCAACAGACTTATAAGCTTAAACCCGTTCACAAGCCTTCGGCGACCACTAGTAGGCGCCGAGCTTACCCGTCCTCTTACTTGAAGCCTCAATATGTTTCAGCACGAGAAGGCCGGCAGCGTTAAGCAGAAGCCCATACACCGCCAGAACCAGTATCTCGGCTGGGAGGCTCAGCATAGTTTCAGTCCCTATAGCGGCCGCCCTCACAAGGTCTACACCGTACGAGAACGGCAGCACGTAGGCCGCTGGCCGCACCTGCTCAGGCAGCCTACTGACAGGGAAGAACACGCCGCTTAGCCCCATTATGACGAACTGCAGGATGTTGGAGAGAGCCCCCGGAGACTTAAGCTTCAGCACGAGGGCAGCATAGAGCGTGCCAAAGCCCACGGCTGCATAGAGGGAGAGCAACATGACCAGTATAAGTAGAAAGGGGTTTACAACCCTGACCCACACTCCGAACAACAGGTATATGGCCGCTGCGAAATAGCAGGCGTCAAGCATCAGCGTTAGAACCCTGGTGGCAACCCTGCTTAGAAACATGACCACTCTGTTGGCGTTGGAGAGGAAAAGATACTCTATAGTTCCGAGCTGCTGCTCACTCCTGACGACCGAGCCTATCCCCCACAGAGCCATTGAGACTATGTCCCAGAAGATCATCCCCCAGTAGAAGAACTCGTAGGTTATAGGGTTACTCCACTGCTCCCTGGGGAGGAAAAGCAGTATAGGCACCAGGAATATGATGGTCCACAGCGGGGTAGTCACCACATCCGATAGTATCGTCATCGGATAGCGGAAATATACCTTATAGCCCATGTAGGCAGCCGCGTAGGCCTCCAGCAGAAGCTGCCGCATCCTAGTACTTAGATAGCTCACCAGTCCTTCTCGCATGCATCTCCCACCTCTTATAGAAGGAAGCCCCAAGCACAGGATATACTAGGCTCAGGGCGACCAGCACAGCCAGCCTATAGTCGCCTAGTATAAGCCTCTTGTTAAGAAGTAGGGCGTCCCTAAGCAGGGACACGGCGTGCGTCGTTGGGATGAACTGTGCAGCGAGACGTAGCCACTCCGGCAACACGGCCAAGGGGTAGTAGAAGCCGGAGAGAAGCGATATGGCCGCCTGAAGAGCATTGGTAACCGCCCAAGGCTCCTTAAACCTAACGGTTAAAGCGGCGATCGCAAACCCTATGCCGAACAGCGGTATCAGGCCTAGGAAGAGAGCCACAACCCCTATCACGGCGGAGAACAGGTCTACACCCCTAAGCCCCAGCGTTAACGGAGGAATGGTTGAAGCTGCTGTCACCATGAGGGAAATGGTTGCGTGAGGAAGGATGTACGAGCTCCAGAGAAACAGTTTGCCAGCCGGAGTTAGATACTGCATCTCAAAGGTCCCGTTAAGCTGCTCGTTCCTTATACTCATCCCTACATCGTTCACTATCATGGAGGTCATCAAGAACACCACTGTTCCAAGCAGATAGTACAGGAACGGGTTTTCGACGCCTGTCTTCTCAGCGAAGTTCTTAGCGGCGCCAGGGCCAGCTATACCGTAGCCTACCCCGTAAAACAGCCCAGCTATCGTGTAGGGCAGGGCTATAAACGTGAATATCCAGGAAGGATATCTTATCCAGAGAAGCATTTCCTTAATATATATTGCCCGGGCCACCAGTAGATACTCCTTAACCTTCCTCATAAAACCCCCTCCCAGTCAGCTCTATGAAGACGTCTTCAAGCGAGGGTTCTGAAGGCTTAACATACACTATCCTGACCCCATAGGATGTCAACACCCTGATTATCTCCGGCAGATAATCCCTGCTGTCGCCGTCAAGCCCAACTCTTACAACACCCCTCATGCCGACCGGATCTTCGATCCTCCCCGAGACGTAGCTCACCCCCTCGATAACCCTAAGCCTGTCCAGAACCCCGTCGTGAATATTGGCCGCCTCAAGGATCAGGACGTTCCTCTTCTTCACAAGTCTCCGGAGCTCCTCGACGGTGCCCATAGCCACTATCTTACCCTCGTTCATGATAGCTACATGGTCGCAGAGAGCCTCGGCCTCAGCCATGTTATGCGTGGTCAACAGGACCGCCCTGCCCTCATGTCTCAGCCTGCCTATAATCTCCCTCACCTGCCTAGCGGAGCCTGGATCCAGCCCTATCGTTGGCTCGTCAAGGAACAGGATAGGCGGATCGTTCAGGAGGGCCCTGGCAAAGTTGAGCTTGGACTTCATACCCGTGCTGTACTCCTCGACAAGCTTGTCAGCCTCGTTGCTCAAGCCGACAAGATCGAGGAGACGATTAATCCTCTCCTCAGCTTCGCGCGGCGGTATATGATGTAGATAGGCGAAAAACCTTAGGTTCTCCCTGCCGGTGAGCTTCCAGTAGAAACCTCTGTCGCTGTAAAGGCTTACACCTATGTTCTCCCTGACCTTGTCAGCCTCTTTAACGATGTGGAAACCGTTGACCCAAGCCTCACCTTCATCCGGTATCAGTAGTGTTGAAAGCATTTTAACCGTCGTGGTCTTACCAGCCCCGTTAGGGCCGAGGAGGCCGAAGACCTCGCCTCTCCGTATCCTGAAGGAGACGTGATCTACGGCGACAACCTTCTTAGCCCTGCCTTTCTTAAGAAAACCCTTTCTCTCCTTAGTTATGAAGATCTTGGTGAGTCCTTCGGCCACCACGGCTTCGCTGCCCAAACGCCTCACCAACCGCTATAATAAATTTATTATACCTATATTAACTTTACTAGAGAGCTCCTCCCGGGCGCTCC
>CAYSTQ010000211.1:0-3775 GCA_964433855.1 uncultured Thermoproteales archaeon | reverse complement strand
TAAGGATTAAGACCGAAAAGGATGTTAACGAGTTACCGGGAAGGCTCAGCGGCTCCCTCCGGCAAGGCCTCTGTCAAAGAGCCAACTTAACCACGTCAACAAATGTGCTTGCATCTAAAATCATTATTTTAATCGCTCCTTCTCCTTGAACTCTAAGTGATTCACATCATATGTTTCAAGGTCTTCCACTAGATCTTCTGGCTTAATATTAAGCTCCTTTCTAAGATCGTCAACACTAACTCTACCTCCTAACTTTGCAATAACTTCCTCAACTATCCTTCTAACCTCCTCTTCAGAAAGCCATGGAGGTATCTTTACGGTAATGGTCCTAAACACCGTTCAAACCCCCAACTAATGACACTAGCGATTAGCTTAATAAATTTTCTTCAAAGAAACAACGTCGTTTCAAACCAGCTATAAATCCCCCTCCACAACCCCCGATATTCCTTCTCATACTTAGACTGATTCTACCGCTAGAGTTTCCAAGAATACATTATCCGGCGGCTGGAAGAAGGGTTTACGCCTGGGCTCACAGAGGAACGTAGAACGGTTTCTGAAAGAGAAGTTGCTGCAGTCTTGAGCCCTTAGGGAAAAAGGCCGTTTAGGAGTGTTCCCGCGGCCTACCCGGTTTTAGCGGCTGTAGAAGCCGTAGGTGTACGCCGCCTTGTAGGCCTCCACGATGTTCTCCGGCGGTACCCTGGCCTGTATGTTGTGGACCTGGTTGAAGACGTAGCCGCCGCCCTGCTTAAACACCTGAATGTTCCTCCTGACGTGCTCCCTGACGCGTTCAGGCGTCTCATAGGGCAACACCCTCTGCGTGTCCACTCCGCCGCCCCAGAAAGTAACCTGCTCCCCGAACTCCCTCTTCAGCTTCTCCGGCTCCATGTTCCTGGCGGATATCTGCACAGGGTTTAGGGCGTCCACTCCCGCGTCTATCAGGTCGGGTATCAGGTCGTATATTGAGCCACAGGAGTGCAGGAAGACGTACATCCTGGAGTGCTTCTTAACGTAGGAGAAGAGCTCCTCGTGGTAGGGCTTAAGCATCTCCCTGTACGTCTCCGGGGAGACCTGGGGCCCGGTCTGCACCCCGAGGTCGTCCCCGAACCCTATGATCTCCACCAGGCCGTCAAGCGCTGAAACATATTTCTTAAGGTTGTGCATCAAGACCTCAACCATGTTTTCAAGCATCGCCTCAGCCATCCGCTTCCTGACCCTGAGGTCTATCAGCCAGTTAGACCATCCTCTCAGGCCCTGCCCCCACTCATGGATGCTGCCCGCACCGAAGAAATGCACAGCATAATCCGTGTTGCGGTGGAGGTACTCGGCCTTCCTCCTGAGCCACTCCACGTACCCGTCGCCAACCCTATGCCTGTCCCACGGGTAGTCCAGTACGTCCTGCACGCTCCTGGCCTTCTCCAGGGGGTGATAGGTTGAGTCGAAGTACAGGCCGCCCTTAGGCATCCTTGAGACCACTATGCCGTCGCTGTTCCTTATAACCCATCCACCCTCCCCGTCCGGCTCAGGGTTGAACCGTTCTGGCACCTCACACGGGGTTCCGTCGGGCAGAACCCATCTCTTCCATTTCCTCCCGTCGGGGCCCGCCGGCGGCAGGCTCCTCTTGAGATCGATCACGTCGACGTGAAAGAGCTTAAGCAGCCACTCCTCAGGCTCGGCCAGTTGCTGACCGGTATCATAGACCCTTACAACGCCCCCCTTCACGCCGAGATACTCCCTGAGCCTGGCGTAGGCTATGGCCATTATGCCGGTGGAACCCATGCTCCCCAGGTCGATCGGAACCCTGTCAGGCTCCTCGTGGCGCAGCGCCGCCAGAACCCGTTCACGAGACTTCAAGGTCTCCATCTGGCCACCCTCCCGACACCATTGAATGTTCAACGGCCTCCCGTATAAGCGTTGAGTCGCGAGCAAGATTGTTTACGGAGCTGGCCTGCTCAACACGTCGCGGCGGCTCCTACAACTCCCACTAGAATTATGGGAAGTGGGCCTGCCGTAGGTATTTATATGCTGTACAGGATAAATTTGAAGTGCCCGCTGGTAGAGATGCTTAGGGAATATGAGAAGAAGATATCGCTGCAGATAGCTGAGAAGGAAAGAGCAGTAGCAGTAAAGCTTTAGTTAATCCTTGACGATCCCCTAAAATCACCGTTTTTCCGACCACCCCCTATAGAGACCTCGCAGCCGATAAACGTTTTCAGGCACTAAGGTTATAGTTAGTTATAACCATGGTGTATTGAAATGGGAAGAGGGCTGAGGAGATCCTCCATTTGGCGGGTGCTTATTAGAGCTGATGTTTAAAGTTACTTCATCGGAGGATTCTTAGCCTCTCCTCGATGTAGCGGTGATACTCCCTCATCACATCTTGAGGTATAGGGTTTACCACCTTTATCCCCCTTGCTTTTCCCGCAAGTTCCTCATCAATACTATATATCGTTGGTATCTTGAGCTCTTTGGCTAATTCGATCAGGTAAGTATCCCACGGTGAGAGATTGAGCTCTGACGCTGTCGCTACAGCCCTTTCAATTATTACTTTTGGAACATCCTCGTAGAATGCAGGAGAGTTTAGAGACAAGGTTTCTAAAAGCGATCTCGCTACTTTACCCCTTCTCAGCTTGAGGTATCTCGTCATTATAATATAAGCTCCCAGATACGTGGTTAATGGAATCAGTATGCGTCTCCTAAACGTAAGGGCTTCATAGAGGAGCCTTGCTGCGTGCTCACGCGCTGGATTCTTGAAATGCGTTAATACTATTATTCCAGTATCAACTATTCCTTCTAACCCCGATCTTGCGTAGGGCATACTCCCTGTCAACATACTTGTCTTCACCTATAACCTCCTCAACAGCATCTAGGTCTAAACTTGGAGCCACCTCTTCAAGTCTTCGGAACGCCTCCTGGATTTTTTCGATTAAGAAATGTTCCAGAATAATCCTTTCCCCGATGACTATGCATATTAATTGAGAATCCTTTTTTATTCCCGCTTTTTCCCTCACTTCCTTAGGTAGGACAAGCCTGCCTTGCTTATCGACTTTAATAATATATGGCAATTTTTTCACCATTTATTCCATAAAAAATGGAATATACATATACTTTTCGCAACCCACCGGCCACCAAGGAGAAATCAAGGATCATACCTCCACTTCGAGAACCAGTTAGATGTCTCAGAGAAAACTCCATAGATTCCCTTACCCCCTTAAGGCCTACCAACCAGCTTATTAACAAATTCGGCCCTATCCGAAATATTCGGGATAAGCCTCCAAGCCGCCTTCATTCCCGCGTACTGCTTTAATTCCATTTTCCTTCTCTTCCCGCAGCTTTCTCACTCACCAAGCATTTGCTCGTAGTGATCAGTGAGCATATGTTTTCTCAACTTCTCTTTAACCTCCTCGTAACCGTCACCGGTAAATACCGCGTTACAGTACGGGCAAGAGCCCCTATAGCAATCTCTCACCTGCGTACACCCCCCAGTCATGATGTTTCTCATTTTCAGCCTTACATAAAAATGCCTGAAGCAGGGAAAAGCAAATACTAGAGACGGCTAAGGATAAACCGATAAACTCGGTTTATTCGGTGAGGAGGGAGACTACCCCATGAATCCGCCGCCAGCCCGGTACAGGATAAAGTTAAAGCTAGACCCCCGTGAACGCCTCCTTTCAGGGCTTGGGCTAGTTGAGTTCCTTAACCCGTACAGGAAGCCGGTCAAGGACTTGATAATATGCTACAGGCTGCCGCCCGTCGACGGCCGGGAAAGGCTGAGCGT
>CAYSTQ010000210.1:0-3782 GCA_964433855.1 uncultured Thermoproteales archaeon | reverse complement strand
CCAAAGCGTTTCGCTACTTGGAGAAGCCTCCACCTATACATGTTTGATCTTTTAACAGCTTCATACATCTCTTCTCTAAGATAACCCATCGGGGCCTTCATAAGTATGTACTCAAAGATCTCCTGGTCTGCATAGGTTGGAAGGATGACGAGTATTCTGTAGGGATCGCTTCTAACACCGACGCTAGATGAAAACCTTTTCGACAGAATATGTGAGAACAACATGGCGAGCGCTAAGTTGACTTTTGAGCCAAAGGCAGCATGTATAACGGTTACTTTTCCCGCCTCTTCTATGACGATGGTTTTGTCGTCAGGAACAGGTTTACCGGAGTCCAGTTGCTGTTTCACGTAGTTGACTATCTTCTCCTTAGCCCTCTGCGTTAGAGGGTAGGGTTTAAGGAATTTATATGGGTCCTGACCGGATTCCAATGCGGCCTTTATCAATCTTTTAAGAGCGCCTACTTCTCTGGCTATCTTATATGAGACAGGTATTAGTTCACCTTCCCAGGCGGGTATTGCTCCAAGCAGGTTTCTAGCTGGTGCCACGTTTACAATACGTTTTTCCCCGTCGATGTTTATGACCTGCCAGGGTTTTCCTGACAGTATGAATACGAAGCCATGTTCACAGTTTACTGAGACGAAAACCTCATCTAGTTCTCCTACGTAGCTATTTGAGGCTAGATCTATTACTTTAAAGGTTAGTGTGTCCGGTATTGTGGAGGCTGCCTGATAATAATATTTAAAGGCTCCTTTACGTAGCCTAACAACACCATCTTTAACTCTTATAATTCGTATTTCAGAAAGAAAATCTAGAACTGCCTGTAGATCTCTCCGTGATAAGTCCGAGTAAGGATACGCTTTAAGCACTGTATCATATATTTCAGAGACCGTTAATCCACGTTGCTCCATAGCCATACCGACGATCTGGTGGGCTAGGACATCGTAAGCGTTCCTGTGAAACACTGGTTTTTCATACTCTCCCGCTAACGCTCTGCGAGCTAAAACAGCCGACTCAAGTAAATCGTCGCCTTCACCTGCGATGACGACGCCCCTCGGCATTAGATCTAACCTATGTCCTGAGCGCCCAACTCTTTGAATAAGTCTTAAAGCCTGTCTCGGCGACATAAACTGGATTACCTGATCTACATGACCAATATCTATACCGAGCTCCATCGACGAGGTGCATATAAGGGCTTTAAGCTTCCCGTCTTTAAACTCCTTTTCAATACTTATTCTTACATCTTTAGAGAGAGACCCGTGATGAACAGCGACTCTATTGCCTGAAACCGCTTTTATTCTAGCTGTTAGAAGTTCGGCAGCATCCCTCGTATTGGTGAATACTAATGTGCTATGACTTTTTTCGATATGTTCCACCACCGCTTTTACACGGGCGAAGGCCTCGGGCGAGCACAATGCCAAAAACTGTTTTTCCCCATTCACAGCTTCCGGCGAGGGGGAGTCGACCATTATACTGGTGCCTCTAGGCATATCCGCAACTATGTCTATAACCATACGATTCCCGGCAAGCATTTTTCTTGCTGTAACTATGTCACCGATAGTCGCCGAAAGCCCTATTCTCTGAACTCTGCCCGCCAACTTTGCTAGTCTCTCAAGAGCTATCGCCAGCTGAACCCCTCTCTTATCATCAATAAGCTCGTGCAATTCATCTACTATAACCCACCTGACTTTACGGAGACCCTGTCTGAGCCTTTTACCTACTAATAGGAACTGAAGCGTCTCAGGGGTGGTTATTAACATGCTGGGTGGTTTAACAGCCATCTCCCTTCGCGCTGCTTCCGGTGTATCTCCGTGTCTTATAGCGACATTTATCCCCAGTTTTAAGGCGAGTTCCCTTACTCTCCTGAGAATGTCTCTATTTAAAGCTCTTAAAGGAGTTATGTAAAGGATTGATACGTAACCCGGCTTAATACCGCTATCTAGGAGCCGTGAAAAGACGGGGAGTACGGCTGCCTCGGTTTTTCCCGTGCCTGTAGGCGATACTATTAAGGTATGCCATCCATTGAGAATTACCGGTATAGCTTTACGTTGCACAGGGGTTGGCTCATAGAGCCCCAGCTGGGCAAGAACGCTTCTAATCTCCGGCCTTAGCAGGCTAAATACGTTCAATGGAGACACTCTCAATAATCGTTTGGCTGCGAATACTCGCTTTATTAAATATTTTGTTGAAGAAGAATTTTTTGGTGAAAGCCTTTGCAGGCTGTTAAAATACTGGCTTCACTGTTAGTAATAATCGCCTGTATAAGCATAGCTATGTTTTGTGGACATAGCGTTGGAGACGAGATCCGTGAGGCCGTTGACAACTGGGTTTTTTGGACCAGTAGCTCTAAGGGCGCCGATCTATGCGATGCGGCGGCATATATGGCTAGTAAGCTGTCTAGCATGATAGTAGAACTGGTCATCACGTTACTGGCCATGTTCGGAATAATTAAAATACTTCTGGACATATTTTTCTAAAGGGTGTGGATCTCTGGAGGTGCGCGATTAGTGCCGTTAAATATTTTTGGGAAGCGAGAGAGAAAAACTACGCCTCGCGGCCCGGTTATAACCAAGGAACAATTCCTTAAAAGTAAGCCTGTTAGAAACCCAGCTCTTAATTGGAACCAGTATCCTTCTGGTGAAGTGGCAATATTCGTTAAACAAGAGCCTACGGGAATAACCAAGCTTATGGCTAAAATAGTTAAACCGCCTTCTGAGAAGAAAATCCTTTTAGACCGCGTAGGCAGTTTCGTCTGGTCTTTATGTGATGGAGAACACTCAGTGGAGGACATTTTAAAGGAGCTTATGAGTAAATATAAGCTTCAGCGAAGAGAAGCGGAGGCTTCATTAACGCTGTATTTACAGATGCTTTCCCGTAGAATGTTGATAGGCTTCATGATACCGGGCGTTAAGCATCCTAATGAAAAACCAACGGAAGAAAAAGGTGATTAACGGCCGATAAACAACGATATTACCATAAATAAGGAAATAGCTATTAAGGCTATTATCGTAAGGCGTTTTGTGAACTCTTCTTCACGCCGTCTACGGGCCGCTATACTTTCGCATTTTGCACTACAGTATTTCTGGTCAGGTGGTATCATTTTTCCACAGATTTCACAGTGTCTGTGATTGAACTCCTCCGGCAATACTCCCTTTTTAGACATATAGACCAGCTCTCTAGACGTCTTATCTTTTCTACCGGAGACAATACATATATTATTTTCTTAGGAAAGAGTATTGCGAATACTGTCATTTCCTATGTTTAAAGTAAGGAGCTCCATCGGTAGATGGAAAATGCTCATGCTCCCGGCACTTTGCGTCTTAAACAAAGCTATGCAATATATTAGGCCTTTAACGGCATGGCCCAGCCACATTTATCTCCGAGGGAACCACTAATGGTGAGCTTTTTACTGATAGCTAAATTTGATCCCTGGAATAATCCATTATGCACATGCCCTCCTAAGTATTCACTATCGCCTTACACAGGCTGCGGCCACCACTGCCTTTACTGCTATATAACGTCATATATAAGAGACGGCTTTAAGCCCAGGGCTAAAAAAGACGCGTTGAATAGGCTTATACGAGATATCAGAAAGATCGATCGTGACCTCCCGGTCTCAATGTCTAACAGCTCAGACCCGTATCCCCCGATTGAGAGCCGTCTCGGCCTTACCGCCTCTATATTAAAGATTCTAGTTGAGGCCGGAATAAAAGTACAGATAATAACCAAATCTAGCCTGTTGCTGAGAGACTTGGATATGATACGTAGTGGAAATGTATCGGTTT
>CAYSTQ010000209.1:0-3788 GCA_964433855.1 uncultured Thermoproteales archaeon | reverse complement strand
TTGAAGCCACAAGTACCGGTGATACATTCATGTTCTTAACTATTTTCTCGAAAAGATCTAAGTGATAAGAGGTAATCATTTTCTTTGCCAGTTCTTCACTGAGCCCCATATCAATGAACTTCCTTAGCTTAACCTCTGGTGGTTCCGGAAGAAGGTTTTTAAGATATTCCAAATATTCCTGCTTTATAAATATAGGACGTATATCCGTTTCAGGATACATTCTAGCAGCGCCCGGGCGCGGTCTTGCAAATTTGGTTGTTCCGTCTGGATTTGCCGCTCGCGTTTCTTCCGGCACTCCTTCTAAGGCTTCTTTTGCTCGCTCCACTACGGCGCTTAGCGCTTTGATAGCTTTATCATATGGGGCAACTACCATGACGAAGGCATCGTCTTTACTGAGCTTAAGTAATTCCGCTACTTTATCAACTTCATGAGCATCGATTCCATACGCTGGCAGCTCGTCGCTGTGAAATATTCCGCCCACTCCTCCAAAGAAGCGTGCTCTATCCGCAAATTCTGTTCCAAGCCGTCTACCGGGCTGTATTTCCTTTCCTATTAAGCCTTTGAAACCAGGTAGTTTTACGGCTAAAACTTTCCATCCCTTAGCTAGCCCCCGGGAAATAACTTTTGATCTAGTTTCTTTAAATACTTCGGTTACGTCGGTGAAGTGAGGCTTTAAGTTATTCTTAGTAATTTTTCTTTTTAATAGTTCATCACGTATCTCAAGAAGTCTTAATTGCCGAAGAGCCTCGTATTGAACTACCTTACTTATAAGATCTAAACGTTGTACTCCTTTTACCTCTATCTTTGCACCACCGCGTATTGAAATATTCAGATCTTGCCTAATGGTTCCTAAACCTCTTTTTACTCTTCCTGTTATTCTGAGCAGTTGACCGATTCTATAGGCAACTCTTTCCGCCTCATCAGGACTCTTAATTACGGGCGCCGTCGCTATCTCAATGAGTGGTATGCCTAATCTATCTAATCGGAAAACTACCCTGGATTTCTGTTCCTCTATTTTGCGTGCGGCGTCTTCCTCTAAACATATGGTTTGAATGGGGATGATCTTACCCTCTACGCTAACTGATCCTCCAATGGCTACTAAAGCCGTTCGCTGAAAGCCTGTTGTATTAGATCCATCTATTACTATTTTTCTCATAACTTGTATTTCATCGAGCGGCGTGGAGTTAAGCATTAAAGCTATGAGCAGGGCGGTTTCGAGGGCTTCATGATTTAAATCATGAGGCGGTTCCTCGTCCATCTCAACTAAACACGTATTATCATGGTAACCCTGGTACAGATACTCTACACCCTTTTCGAACTCAAAAAGTGCAGCCTTATCTATCTCTCCCATTTCACTCATGGTAGGACGTAGCCTTCTAACAAAAGTATAATCCGGGTTGTCTTTCCTTATCTCTGTTGGACAGTGACAGAACAGTTTTTCTTTTGTTTCAAGCATTTGATGAAACTCTATACCGCATTTTAGCCCTATCTTATCATAGTCTATTTGCGGCATAGGCTTCTACCTCTTTTAACGGAGAGATGTAAGCTGAGAAACATGACCGATGATTTATTTCGAAGGCATAGTTTGTGAGCATCATTCGTCTTATCTCTTTTAAATCTCTTGTCTTATTTAAAATCCAGCTAAGCTTTACATAGGCAGTTTCAGGCAACATATCTTCACAGGGTATTACCCCTGCTTTCAAAAGTTCAACTCCTCTTCGGTATACATTCAAGTTAACTCTGCCCCAGATGCATTGAGAAGTTATAGCTACTGGAATCCCTTCACTAACAGCTCTTTCAATGGCCGGAACCAGGCTCTTTCCAACGTGGCCTAACCCGGTTGCTTCTATCACTATTCCATGATAGTTCTTGTCTATTAGGTATTCTATTACATCGGCGTGCATCCCAGGAAAGAACTTTACAAGTGCTACTTTATCATCGAATCCGTTTTTAAGCTCTGTTTCCTCGGGTTTACACCTAGGTTTATATTTCTTCTCTAGAACTTTTATTTCACCATTACGGAAAATAGCTAATGGAAAGGCGTTGACAGTTCTGAAAGCATCTCTTCTACTGGTATGACACTTTCTAACTTTTGTCCCTCTGTGAACTAGTACAGCATTATCACTCGTATCACCGTGCATGGTGATTACAACTTCTCCGAACGGGGCCTCGCATGCAACTTTCACCGCGGCTATCAAGTTTAATGCCGTATCAGATGAGGGCCTATCGGACGACCTTTGAGCACCGACTAACGCTATAGGCGCAGGCATCTTATTTATCGCGAAGCTTAACGCAGCCGCTGTATACGCCATCGTGTCTGTTCCATGGGCAATAACTATTCCTACACCGTCGCGCTGAAGTCGTTTCGCTGCTCGTTCTGCAATTTTTTCCCATAATTTCGGAGTCATATCTTCACTAAAGATGTTTAGCACGGTCTCTGTCTCTATTTCGGCTATTTCTGCCAGCTCCGGAACCAACCCATATATGTCTTCAGCTGAAAAGGAGGGGTAGACCGCTCCAGTCGTATAATCTATTCTAGACGCTATTGTTCCCCCTGTACCTAATACCATAACTTTGGGGAGATTTTTTGGAAGAACATTAGGCGGTCTAGGAGCTAATTTGACAGTTTTTCCTTTTTTTAGAAGTTTTAGTTTTTTAACGTTTTTGTAATTAAGACCAATATTGTATCCATTATCAAGCTTTAATATTATTATATTTGGATTTCCATACTTAGGTCTTGGAAGCAGTACGCCTTCTAGGGTTAGTTCCTTCCAACTCACTTGGACACGATCGAAAACCTCTACACCGTATTTTCTTAATAGATTCAGTACATGTTTACTATATCCTGTTTCTTCTAACAATTTCATACACCACTTTGCAAGTTTAAGAAAAATACTTAGTTTTGGTTCTTAATAGATGTATTAAGCAGATCTTTGGGAAAGCGCTGCGTAAAGCACGCGTCTCTTATAATTTCGTATATTACGCTTGCGCGGGAAAGGGTTTTTCTTTGGTTTAGGCGGTATTTTAGGTGTTGCTGCCCTTACCTTTCCAGCTTTCGTTAATGACCCGTGAGACGGCATATCTAAACCCCTTCTTGGAAAGAGGTGATTCAGTTTTAAATCTTTCCCTCTTCATTGCTTAAAATAATAATAAAGATTCTCTAGTACTATACCGGGCTCATGAAAAAGCTATTTTCATGGTTAATGAAGATAAGGTTATAAGTATGAGTTTGTTTTAATGGGATGAGTTTAAAACTTGACCAAGTATTTTTAAGAGGGATGAATGACGATGAAAACCTACATCGTTGAGACTGCAGTAGCGCTGCTGGCTGTTTCAGATGATGGAGAACTACTAGACTACGAAAAATTTAGCGGAGAAAAAGAAAGCATAGCGAGTAAGATGCTGTCGCTGGAGCGGGGCGAGGTTATCGACGACCTTGTTAAGCTCATTAAAAGGTTGGCTCAAAAAAATTTAAAAGAGCTTGTCGTGGAGAACGAGGAGCTTGCTAGAACTATTTCTAAAAAATTTTCTGAGCTGAATATTGAATTTATGCTTCCTAGCACTGGCGGAGATATTGTAAGAGAAAAACTACCGTATTACCTAGAAAAAATAGGGCTCACTCATAAAGAATACATTTCGCATCTTCACGAAATTTCACTTATCATAACTAGAATGAAGGTTAGAGAGGCAGCTGAGAAAAGAGACCTATTTGTTGCGCAAGCAATATCGGCAATAGATGAAACTGATAAGACGATCAACTTGTATGCCTCTAGGCTTAGAGAGTGGTA
>CAYSTQ010000208.1:0-3807 GCA_964433855.1 uncultured Thermoproteales archaeon | reverse complement strand
TAGGGGTATGGAAGGTAGTCTATGCCGGGCCTTATGGGCATGGCCTGCGGGTATAGCTCCATTAGCTCGTAGACCTCTACAGGTATTTCTGTTTTGACCGGTAGCCCCATCCTGGCGGCCTCCCTGGCGGTTATAGGGTAGTCGTGCGTCCACTTCCCGCCTGTAAGCTCCTCGGCGAGCCTGGCTGCTTTCTCCCTGCCCATCTTGTCCTCGACGAGCCACACTATTATCTCCTGGAGCTGCTTGAGCGCTTTCTCAGCTATGTCGGCGAGCATCAGTGTTTCATCAGAGACATTGCCTGTCCCTTTAAGCTCTACCGCCTTAAGTATGGAGGGGGCTGGGAGCGTGAGGCCTCTCGCTGTCGTGATCTGGGGATCGAGAGGGCCTAGGACGGCGTTTGGATCCATCCATATCTCATCGGCGGCCAGGGCTATCAGGGTGCCTCCGGACATGGCGTAGTGCGGCACTATGACGATCTTTTTGCCAGGGTGGTTCTTTAGGGCTTCAGCTATCTGCGTGGCTGCGAGGACTAGGCCTCCGGGCGTGTGGAGTATCAGCATTATCGGCATGTCGGGCGGCGTTGTCCTTATTGCTCTAAGGACGACCTCTGAGTCCTCTATGTCTATGTACCTGTAGATGGGTATGCCTACGAAGCTGACTCTTTCCTGCCTATGGATCATCGTTATAACCCTGGAGCCATACTTGGCCTCCAGCATACGTATCAGCTTAAGCCTGGCGGACTCAAGCTGCCTCATCCTGAGCCTGGGCTCAACCAATACCGAGAATAGGAGGAGCCAGAACATGAGGCTTATGAAGTCCCCATACATTCCGGCCACCTCCGTAAATAATTATGAGGGCAGGCTTATCAACATGTTGCAATTAGCCTGCGTCCCTCTGAGCCGCCTGCTGGAAGGAAACGGTAACCATAGCCCCTTTTAAAACTAGAGTGTAAACTATTTGAATAGGGCTAGGAATTCCTTGTCTCTGAGCAGCCTTCCCTGCTCTTCCTCCACCCTGCCCTTTATCTCGTCCAGCTTTGACAGCGTGTACTCGTAGGCCTCTAGTAGCCTGTTCTCTAGGCTGTCCTCCGGCTTCCTAAGCATTATCCCGACCCTGCCGTAGGTGGGCCGGAGCATCAACCAGTGCGAGAAGACCTTGAACGGGTAAAGCCTCTCCGTCTCCTCCCTGTCTGGAACCCTGCCGTGGACCCAGTAGAGCTCTCTGGCGAAGTTGCCGGCCATGCTCCTCAGCATTCCGCCGCGTATCTCCTCAAGGAGCTCGGCTTCACGTTGGGCCACTGCCTGCTTGAACTCCTCGTAGACCTTTTCCACGTTCCCGCTGTGCAGGGTGAGGCCTGTGACCGCTAGAGAGAAGGGCGTGAAGCTGGCTAGCTCCCTGAGGCTCCACTGGACGTAGGCCCAGGCCACTGCTGTGAAGGCGCTGAGCACGCCTTTAAGGAAGCTGTCGACAGCCTCCTCGACGCTAACCTTCCTCCTCGGCAGCTCGCCCTTCTCGACGATGTTTCTGAGGGCGTCAAACCAGACCCTTCCCTGGAAGACTATGGCGCCGCGCCACTCGACGGCTGGGACGCTTAAAATGCCCTTGGAGTATGCCTGGAAGGGGTTCTTCTCGGCGTCAAGGAAGACCACCTTGCCGGCTAGCCCAGCGTCGCTCAGGCGTTTGAAGAGCCTGTAGGAGTCTGAACACCCCTTATGGAGGTAGACCACCGGCTTCATCCTATGCAGCCTCCAGCGCCACTACCTCGTATTCTCTAAGCCTGCTTAAATACAGCTCGATTCCTCCACCGTATTCCCTTAGCTCCAGCTCAGCGTCCCGATCTATCACGGTGCAGGCCTCGGCGGCGCTGACCCCGGGTAGCCTGATCCTTAGCCCGTGGATAGGTGCCACTTCATGCACGGGCCTCGCCAGGCCTGAGGTGAAGTTGACCAGGTGGAGCTCGACCAGCCCCTTCTTAGCCCTGAGCGCGACGTCCACGAGGAAACTATGGCCTAGCCTTAGCCTGCAGCCCGCGGCCAGCCGGTCTATGGTCTCCCTGAGGAACTCAAGGTAGCTCTTAAACCTGTATCTACGAAAGGTGGCGAAGAAGTCGCCTGCGAAATAGAGGGCTCTTCCCGAGCCGTAGAGGTTCTCCGTAACGCCGGGGTAGGGGGACATCCTGATCTCCTGGTAGAAGCCACGCGTGTTCTCAGAGACCCTCCCCAGGGGCTCCGCCGTGGTCAGTCTAGCCCTGACAACGTACCTGTACGCTGGCAACCATTTACCATCGACCTCAACATAGTTCTCATAGCGGCCATAGTCCTCAAGTCCGAGGTACTCCAGCCCGAGCACCTCGCCAAGCCCGTAGTCGGGCCGCCTCTCCCCCTTCTCGTCGTAAAGCGAGGCTTCATGGGACGCTATTAGGCAGCCTCCCTCTCTGACGAACCTCTCCACCGCCGCTATCTCTTCGCGGCTCATGCATGCGGTGTTCGGAAGTATCAGCAGCTTTAAACCCTGGATCTGTTCTGGCCCTACGACGATCCTGAAAGGCGTATGGGTCCCCACCAGGGCCTCGTAGGCCCCTAGGAAGCTCCTCATGTAGTCCCGGCTGACCCTTATCTCTCTCCCGGTGAAGTCGCTCATAGGGATCTCGCCGCCGTACAGGTTGGCCGTGTCCTGCGACCAGTAGAGCCCGACCCCGGCATATACATGCGTGTCCTCGAAGTACTCCTCGCCCTGCCCCACCCAGGCGTTCACCTCAGCCATGGCCTCCTCAAGCCTCTTGTCGCTGCAGGTGTACCCTATCCAGTAGCTGGCGCCGTTGGCGAGGGTCTCGGCGCACCTGAGCTTTAGCTCGGCTGGGGTGAGCGTCTCCCTGTTCCAGGGGCTGTGCTTGGCGGCGATGAAGACGACCCTGGGTTTCTCGGGTGCCTGGGCCTCGAGGAGCTTGGCTGTCATGCCGCATTTGAAGAACGGGCTGTCGGACAGGCTGTAGTATTCGAAGCCGCCCTCGGCACCGACCAGGTCCTGGTATTTTTTAAGCTTGACATTGTCCCTCCCGTTGGCCCAGTTGGGCGTCGGGTTGGCCCCGTTCATGTACAGCGCCACGTCCCTGCCGGTGGACTTGGCTGCCCTATAGGCTCCCTTAAGGTAGTCAGCCAGGGAGTCCTGTTGGAACTCTATGAGGAGCCTGTGCCTCGGGTCACCCAGGTCCCCTTTCCTGGGCATCTCGGCGCCGTACCGTTTCCTGAAGCCAGCCCTGCAGTATCTGCAGTAGCATCCACGGGGGTTGAAGACCGGGCCGTCTAGGAAGACCCCGTCAGCGCCGCGGCGCGCCAGCTCGGTTATCACCTCGTAGGTGTGCCTCCTCCAGCCCGGCGAGTTGACGCAGGGCATGAGGCCTCTGCCGTAGACGTCGTCGATGACCCTCCCTCTCCAGTCAACCTGGAACCAGTCGGGGTGCCTAGCCAGGTCTGAGACGTCGTGCCAGTGCACGTTGTAGTAAACGAACACCTTCAACCCGGCCTCATGAGCCCTGCCCAGGTACTCCTCCAAGGCGTCCATCTGGGCGTATACATCCTCCCCTCTGAGACGGAGGGAGAAGTGCTCCGCGTTGAAGCCGAGCCGCCGCTTCTCCGATGCAGCTCTCTTGGGGTCGAACCTTCCCTCCCTGTAGGCCGAGGTGTCGAGAAGAATCTGGTCTATTATCCTGAGGGGCTTCCTATACCAGGTTTTAGCAGGCATAAGCCAAGCCTCAAAGCCCTTTAGTGGAAAACTTCGTCCACCGTCCTTATAAAGCTGCTAAGCAGC
>CAYSTQ010000207.1:2079-3829 GCA_964433855.1 uncultured Thermoproteales archaeon | reverse complement strand
AGTAAATTAACTTTATGCCTTAGAAGCTGCTAAGATATGAGTCTTCCGAAGGAACTGTAAAGCTAGGAATCCTTTGTCTACGAATACGCGATAAGGATATTTTAGTCTGCTAAAATCTTCAAGCTAGGTTGATCTGATGAGTGAGAAAAACTCAGGGTATAGTCTCCCATCCGTAATAGCGAAGTACGGCAGATTCCTAACGGTTTTAATAGACTTCATCATTATAGTTTCCGTGACTGTGTTAACACTGTTCACGACATATCTGCTGTATAGGGATCTAGCGAAGGTGTTCGCGAACGAAGGCGCCGTGGACGTAAGCATAATCCTGAATGACATATTCCTCCTAGTGATATACGCTGAGGTGGTTCGAAGCACTATAGCTGCCCATGTGGAGCCCGAGGCCTACCTGGTGAGCATAGCCGAAGTAGGGTTCGTGATATCGATCAGAGAAATGCTCGCCTCGGTGATAAGGGAGAAAGCCTTCGACGTCTTCCTGTCATCCCTCGCAAGCCTGGTTCTAACAATAACCCTTCTAATACTCTACAAGTGGATAGTCCCCCGTAAGCCCCCGGTAACGCGAAGGGAAATGGTCAATAAGACGTGAACGCTAGGTTATATGCCATATTCTACTGTTACTGTAGCCGATCTTTAAAACTCATTTGTATCGTGGTTCTCAAACAGTTTTGAAACGGGCTGGGCCTTCTCAGGAGCGGTTTCTATTTATATTTCGTTAACTTGAGGAATAGGCCAGGCTTTCTAATGAAGAACTCGTTACCTCGCTCACTACATGAATTTATGGGCTTCACCGGTAATTCATCGGCGGCTTATTACGTCAGTCTATAGTGTTTCCTAAGCATAAACTCAGCTTTTCTTCCAACGTTCCAGTTCCTGACAGGTTTGTAGTAGCCCACGACACGGCTCCACACGTCGGTCTCAGCACCACATCTAGGACATTTATCACGTATTCCGACAGCGCTCCAGCTGCAGCTTCTACATAGCGAAATAGTAGGCGTAACGCTGAAATAAACAACCCCGGTGTTAACCGCTATCCTGTGAATAAACCTTCTCAGGGCTTCGGGATCAGGTTGCTCGCCTAGAAACATGTGCATCATCACTCCACCAGTGAACTCCTGCTGTACGAGCCCCTCCCATACAGCCCGCTGATACAGAGGGACATCGGCATAGTAGGGGACTATTGAGTTGCTGTAGAACGGCGTGCCACGGTAGCTAGGTATGCACGCCTCATTCCCTAGGAACCTTAGGTCTAGCAGGGCCAGCCTATAGGCGGTTGACTCCCCAGGCACCTCCTCAACATTGTAGAGAACATCATCCTCCTCCTCAAACTCCTCAGCTCTTCTCCGGACGTATTCAACGATTCTTCTTTCGACTTCTACAGCCCTCCCCATTTCGCTGCTGTCTCCCCCAACCCACAGGTTTGGGTTGCCGACCATGTTGGCAGCGGCCTCTGGAAGCCCTATAAGCCCAATAGTGTTAAAATGGTAGTTGAAACCCTTCAGGTATATCCTAGTCACAGGCATCAGCCCCTCCCTAAGCCCCCTGACATATCTGGCTCTCCAGGCTCTGAAGACCTTCCTCGCCATCTCAAGATACCTGCCGGCAAGCTCCTCGAACCTGCCCCAGTCCCCTCTGCTTAAGGCAGCTATCCTGGGAAGGTTCAGAGTGACGACACCTATGCTCCCAGTGCCATCAGGCACAGCCCACACCCCCCACGCCCTTCTAGTCTTTCTAA
>CAYSTQ010000207.1:0-2069 GCA_964433855.1 uncultured Thermoproteales archaeon | reverse complement strand
GGCGAACTCCTCCTCGGCAGACCTGAGCGCGCGGAGCTGGCCGTCTCCCTTCTTTAAATGGCCGAGATCTACGGTTAGCCTGCAACACATAGCGTAGAGATCCTGTACGCCTCCAGCATAGCCGTTTAGCAGGTATGTAGACCCCTTCTCCGCAAGAACCCTGAAGAGAAGGCTGGCCAACCCATTCCACCGTCTGTCGTTCCAGTCGAACCTGTCGGTGAGCATCACGGTTGGTATAGGGAACGTGAAAGGCTGGCCTAAAGCATCCCCCTTCCTGTAGAGCTCTAGCAGAACTTTGTCTATCTCAAGGGCCTCGTCAAGGTAGTCGCCAAGTACCCCCTGTGGCTCACCACCGACGATTGCTGTCTCGCCCAACAGCCTAGGGTCAGAGTCCATCACTAGAGTTATATTGGTGAACGGGGTCTGCATACCCGCTCTAGCTGGCACGTTAAGCCTATATAGGAGACTTTGAAGCCCTTGTTCCAGCCCTTCTGCCCCATCTGTCCCGACGAATGAGGCCATGTACAGGTCAAAGTTGCTGACTGCTTGTGCCCCCGTCCACTCCTGCTGGACTGTGAAGAAGAAGTCGGCCAGCTGGGATAGGGCTGAGGAGAGGTGTCGGGGTGGCGAGGCCACTACGGACGGCGTCTTAAGCCCCTCTCTCAGGAGCCTGCCCAGGCTCCAGCCGGCGCAGTAGGGTATCCAGAGGCTGTAGGGCAGCTTATGTATATGTATCCAGCCCTCGAAATGGGCTTTCACGGCGTCACTTGGCAGAAGCCTAGATAGGACTTCTTCGACCTTGAACGTCTTGTCCAGTAGGAAATCCAGCAGACCGCCTATTGAGAACGCCATGTTGGCGTTCTCGGCTATCTCCCAGTCAAGCCTTCCAAGATATTTCTCCTCTAAACTAGCTATATCGATACTCATAGGATAAGTAGCGCTGCTCCTCCTAATAAACCCGGGGCTAAAGTCGCCAGCGATACGGCCCCTCTATGCTGGCCGAAACCAGCTCGTCGACCTCGCTGCCTAGAACTCTCCTAGCCAGCCTAAGCACGTTGTCAAGAGTGGGATTGCGTCTAACTCTGACAACGGCTGGCTTAAGCTCTGGGTGTTCGTACACAAGCATCCTGGCCGCCTCCCCGAACACCTTTCTGCCCTCGGAGTTAAGCAAGTCGTCTGAGAAGTAAAGCCTGTACCCGGAGAGAAGTTTCCTGAAAAGGGCTATGACGTCAGGGCCGAATCTGGTCATTAACCCACCAATCCCTCTAGTCACTCCAGGAAATATAAAGCTAACTAGAAACGGGTTAAAAGGATAAACATGGCTAATGCCGCTATATCATATATGTAAAAAGCTTTGCTTTAAGCTGGGAAAAATAGGGCTGGAAAGAACTTCTGTTTTTCTAAACGTCTTAAGGAACATAGGGCCGTTTTGCAAGCCAGCGCCGCCTAGCCCCCCCGCTTCTCGTCAAGCCTTTTCCGGACAAGTTCCTCAACTTTGAGGAGGAACTCAGGGTCGTGCTCCAGCTCTCTAAAGGCCTCCTCCATATCCTCACATCCCTTCGGCATCGCTATAGTAAGCCTTATATGGAGGATGCCGACAGCCTCCTCGACGCATTCCTTCTCCAGCTCGTAGCGGCCAATGTATTTTATGAATTTCCTCTCGATTAGGCTCTCAACCCATCTACCCCTACCCATATCTCCCTTTTCTCTTCCTCACCCCGCCTCCCCCAATATATTGGGGCGCATGAACGGAATTTATATCTGGCGCTGCGCCGCACCAGTGGCGTCAAACAGATATTTACCGATGTATTTGGACGATATCTCCAGATTGATTGTGTAAATTGCGATAAACTACAATTTTTAGTCCTGATAAAGATTTCTTGACGGATCTCTGGAAATGGTTTAACAGAGCATTTTTATAGGACGGTTATCCCTACACACCAGTATGTTGCTTAAACCTAGCCCTAAGATGAAGACGTTATATGCGGTCTACGCCCTACTGTTCCTGGTAATAGGCGTTTTCAGCTGGTGTATTCCCCTCACGCTACTCTTCCTGGGGGATAGGCTTA
>CAYSTQ010000206.1:0-3834 GCA_964433855.1 uncultured Thermoproteales archaeon | reverse complement strand
TGACGATTAAGCTGGGCGGTACGAGGGCCTACGAACGCTACGGAATACCGTTCGCAGCGGGAGCAATGGCGGGCTGGACGTTCCACCTCTTCATAGAGAACATAGTCTGCACCTACAGATTCTTCGCATAGGGTAAACCCCCAAATCTACACACTTTTTTAGTTTGTTTATCGTTCCGGCGGCTTATCTCCCACCCATTTTTGATTATCGGAGCCAGCGCTACAGGTTGAACCCTATAATCGCTGTCCCGATCTCGTGATCATCTGCAGCCCCTAAGATTTTTTTAAGATACTTGTCGGACGGTGGCGAGGGGGAAGCCATGACGGGGTTCCGCGCTAGTCCTTCCAGAGGCGGGAACCTGAGAGGTGGAAAAATCAGCTTCCATGAATTTCTGCTTCCCCTAGCCCTAGCCAGTTTAGCGACGGCTATTTTGATCCCGTTGCTTATCTCGCCAACAATGACTTCGTTGACCATTATAAGGGCGTAGGGACCCGGCGGCCACTTGAAGCCGGATCCTGTAACCAAGCCCACAACGTAGCTACGCGTCATGCACTCCCTAACCCCTATGTTAACCGGTCTGCCGAACCCCTTGAGAAGCGTCCTTGAATACACGTTCTCCAGCCTAAGGATCTCCCTTCTCTCCGCTGGTGAGAGGAGTCTGCCTGCCAGAACACCTTCAATACTCAGCAGCCGAGCCAGAATATCCTGAAGACTTGCTGCCGGGTTCATAGATTCTCATCTTTTTTCTCTAACCTACATTATTAAAGGTTCACAGAGCTTCCGGGGGAATAGATAGTTCTCCACGCATCGCCGCTCTATACTTGAACGACAACGATACTGATGGTACGGCCGAGGCCATACCTAGTCGGGTACCGCTTAATGTCGCAAACATCTAGGTATTACGAACGCACCTATCCAGCCGTGTTTCCCTCTAATCCAGCCTTGAGAGATTTTTCCTTTTTCCATAAGCTTAAAAAGGGGAAAACCGGCTTGGCCCCACATCTAAACTAGTGTTTAAACAGTGGTTTAAACCGCTTTATCGCCTCCACCATCGCCAGGTAGTTCTCCTCAGGGATGTAGTCCTGTGGGCTGGTGTTGCAGGACGCTATGAACTTTCCCTTTACGCAGCCCGTTCTCAGCATTTTCTCGGTTTCCCGGCATATCTCCTCCTGGGTCGCCCTAGCCAGAAAGACTACGTCCATGTTGCCAGCCAGAACAATATCGTCCCCGAACCTAGACACCAAGTATTCCAGGTCGTTAGCCACCTTCTCGCAACCGTGAACAGCTGAGAAGCCAAGCTCTACCAGCATAGGTATTAAATCGTAGAGACGTCCGTCGCTGTGGAAAACATATGGTATACCTAGCCGCTTAAGAAGGGAGACAGTCTCCCGCGTCCTCTCGTAAACTAGCCTGTAGAAGACCTCGGTTTTGACCATGAGACCGCTCTTATAGGCGCAGTCGCCATCGAAAAGCACGAAGCCCGGTCTCACCTCCTTTATCACTGTAGCTATAACCTCGCGGTTTCTCTCTTCAACCCATTCAAAAACTCTGTCCACGAACTCGTAGTCCCTATATATTTTAGTGAAGAGTCTGCTGTGCCCCATCGCCGTCGCGACGGCGTGGAAGCACCAGGGGAGGACAACCCATGAGATGAGCCCTGCCTTGCTGACCAGCTCCTGTCTCAGCCTCCACTTCTCTACAACCTCGCCTAGATCTGGGAGCTCCAGCTTTTTCAGCTGTTCAAGGCTCGTGAGGCGGCCACCCGCATACCTTTTCACTCCGCCGCTAGTCAGCCTATAACTGGTTAAACCACTGAAGTAACCTATGGATCCAAGCTTGACGGCTGCCATCCCGAGGTCGAGGGCCATTCTAACGTGGTTCTCGAAGTTGCCCGGGTCCCCGTAGCGTCTACGGAAGAAGCCCCACATGTCAAACCAGGGTTCCCAGAAAGGGGGCTTATAAACCCGTTCACCCATCAGAAGCTTCAGTAAAGCCCTGCTTTCTCCGGTAAGCATTATACGTCTTCCGCCCCCTATGAAGGCCGCGTTATTGACCGAAAAATAATTGGAGCTTTCTCAATAAAAGGCTTGATAGGAAAGTCCTTCATGGCCAACGGTCTTCAGGACCATTATGTTTTAACGACGCGCAGGCACACCTCAAGCTGAGACAGGGGATAGGAATGAGTTAATCCTGCTTCACAGAGACTATGGAAGCCTGCTTTAAGACCTTCTTGAAGCCTCTTCTTCACAGACTAGATGCTTTCCGCTTTCGCAAAACTTTTTGAAATGTTCAAGCCACTTAGGGCTTTTAGGGGCGTTCTGTACGAACTCTACGAACTTGGAAAGCTTATCCATAGTTTCAGGATGAACATAATGCTCAATCCTGCAGGCATCCTCCTCTGCTATATCCCTGTCGACGCCCAGGATCTCGAGGAAGTTCCTAAGGGTTTCATGCCGTTTAAGGATCTTCTCAGCTATCTCCATCCCCTTAGGGGTCAACCTCACTCCTCTATACCTCTCGTACTCCACAAACCCTCTCTTAGCGAGCTTCTGAACCATCTCAGTGGCCGTCGGCGCTTTAACATTTAGAAGCGCCGATATGTCGGTTACCTTGGCGCGCCCCTTCCTTCTAACGAGTATGTATATTGCCTTAAGATAGTTTTCAACAGCTTCGCTCCCTGACATCATTAAGATAATGACCTAGGTAAGATAAAAATTGATTGCATCTATATAAAAGCGGTCGAACGTATAGATTCACTATACTGCCTTGGAAAGACCTATTACACTGCTATCCTGAACATCATCGAGAATATCTCGACTATGAGTGAGCTGGCCATTAGGCCTGTAGCCATTAACATGCCTTTCTTCTTGAAGAAGTCTTTCCCGTACTTCTTGTCGCTGATAAACCTGAGAATTCCGCCGAGCCCCAGCCCAACTATGTACTGGGGCGGCAACAGCATGCCGAGCGCTAAACCGGTCATTGATAATGGCGTCAACACTTCAGCTAAAATCCCTATGAGGCCGCCCACGACGAAAAGCATCGGGTCAACAGTCCCAGCTATGTCCCCGGAGGCCAGCATCCTAATGTATACTGCCTGCTGGAGCAGGCCTATAGCTGGCATAGCCGCGGTACCGAAGCCCATTTTCTCCCATAGGAGTATGGTTACAGCGGCGCTTGAGATGAAGGAGGGGATCCAGCCAACGATCTTACTGATGATAACGTCCCTTAGAGTTACGCCGAACTTGTCCCCGTACTTTATCAATGCCACTGTGCTGGGCGCGACCCAGGGCGTCGGTATAAACATGTAACCGGTCAGATAGCCTGTGTAGCTCCTGTAACCGGAGGCGAACACGGGCAGGTCGTAGAGCGCTATGCTGAATATACCCATGCTCATCCCGGTTTCACCGGTCATTCTAACGAGCAGTACAAGCTCTATGAAGGAGCCGAGGAAAACAGCGTATAGGCAGAATACAAAGCTGTATGTTGGCGGCTCAGGATAGAATGGATTCAGCACATACGCTGTCGTGAAAAGCAACACCGCTAAAATAACTGCTGCTGACGCTAGCAACCTGTTTGAAGCCAGCCCTCTCCACAATTCTCTGTAAAGCTCTAGAAAGCCTGTCTCTTCCCTGGAGCTCTTCTGTCTCCCTAGAGCTTTAATCACCAAGCTAGCTAGGGAGAGACCTATGCCTCCCAGGATAAGCATTCCAAGCGAGGGTGATATAGAGAATGAGAACAGGAGCTCCCGATATAGAGACTGGGCATCCTTATGCAGTCCTATTATGCCAGCGGAGGCAAGCAACGGGGATATGAGCAGGTATGTGGCTAAACCTG
>CAYSTQ010000205.1:0-3850 GCA_964433855.1 uncultured Thermoproteales archaeon | reverse complement strand
TCCTGATGGCTAACCTCTTCCCCGATAGCCGCCTTGACAACCCTGGGCCCCGTAATATACATGAAGCTGGTGCCTTTAACCATGAATATGAAGTCGGCGAGCGCCGGGGAATACACGGCGCCGCCGGCGCATGGCCCCATGATAGCGACTATCTGCGGTATGACGCCTGAGGCCAGCACGTTCCTGTAGAAGATCTCGCCGTAGCCTTTAAGCGAGTCTATACCCTCCTGGATCCTGGCTCCGCCTGAGTCGTTAAGCCCTATCACAGGTACGCCCATTTTAAGGGCTGCTTCAATCACCTTAACTATTTTGGCGGCATGCATCTCCCCCACGCTGCCGCCCATAAAGGTGAAGTCCTGAGCGTAGACCGCCACGGTGCGGCCGTTCACCTTCCCGAAGCCGGTCACGACACCATCGCCCAGACAGTGACGCCTATCCATCCCGAACTCGGTGGCTCTATGCTGTACAAAGGCATCCACCTCGATGAAAGACCCCTCGTCAAGAAGCAGGCCAAGCCTCTCCCTGGCCGTGAGTTTTCCGGCGGCATGCTGTCTCTCTATCCGCTCCAGTCCTCCTCCTAGCTTCGCCTCCTCCCTGAGCTTTATAAGTTCAGCTATCCTATCCGGCAACATCATCACCAGCTAAGCCGGAAAAGGCTTAGGAGCCTAATTAGGTTATCTCCTCGACCCAGGCCTCGAACACACGGCCGTTTGCAGCTACTCTTACCAGCTTTGCTCCCCGTCTTAACGCCTCAACAGCCCCCGCGACGCACCTAGAGATCTTCTCGACAAGCACTATGTACTCGTTTATAACCGAGGTTTTCAGGGAGCTGAAAGCCCTTATCTTAACCATCTCGCCTATCTTAAGCCTGCTTATCTTTTCAAGCTCGCCAGCGTTTAACATACCGAATACCGGCTGTTCAGTAGTCAGCCCATCGTAGGTTACAAGCACTCTTCCACTATTAACGACAAGAGAGCCTGATCGCGGCCTGTCACGCGTCGACACGGGCACCATTCTGAAGAACCCGTTAAGAGGCTTTAAAACAGCTATCCTGCCCAGCTTCTTCCCAGCTAAAACGAATTTTTCGCGGGATAACAGCCTAGTCATCTGGGCGTCGCCGTTAGGCACGACCGCTTTAAGCTCCCTCCTATATATCTCCTCCCTAACTACTCGCTCAGGTATCCTGCGGGCGGGGACCTCCTCCATCAGCTCCTTAATAGTTAGTCTTGAAGGCCCATACTCCAGCGTGGCCCCAGGGGCCACACCATCTTCACCCATGAAGCCGCCTGCAACACCCAAGTAGATGGCGCACTCCCTTTCGCTGACCAGCCTTAGACGGGCTCCTTTAGGCATCGGCAAAGCCTGCCAGAGCGGCATCTCCCTGTCGTTCACGAAGAGGCGGCCGCGGCCTGTAACCGCGACCACGGAGTCCTCGAGGGCTTTCAGCACGAGCTCGCCGTTAGCGACCTCAACAGCTGTAACATCCCATTCATTCCCCACCAGGATGTTGGAGGCGTAATAGGAGACAAAGTCGAAAACCTTGGTTGAGAAGCCGTCTTTGATGAGCCGGGCCGAGCTTGCCTCCAGCACTTTAAGCGTCATGGTCGCGGCGCACCTACGTCAATTGCTAATCCTAGCTCTAGTAATTGTCGAAGACTATATAAGTGTTAGCTTTGTGCGTATAAAACACCGAGGATTTCCACGGTTTTTTAGAACAAATGTTAAACGATAACTAAACTATTTGGAGCTTATGTTCAAGATTTTTAGAAAGCCAGCCTGTCCACAACCTCGTACTCCTCGTGCTCCTCAGCACGTCTCGCCGCGATCGAGAGACCCGCCAGCGCCTTAGCATACATTTTCCCGAACTCGGTTAGGAAAATAGGTCTTTCCCTTCCGCTATACTCCTTGTAGAGAAGCCCCTTCCTAGCCATGTCGTTAACCAGCCTGCTGAACCGGTTTTTGACCGCTGGCGAACCTGGGTCCTCGCCACACCACTCGATTAATTGCTTTATCGAGCTGGCCATTCCACCTCTCCTGTAAAGCTCTAGAACGACCTTCTCTGAAAGCGATTTCTCACCCTCGTTAAACAGGGTTAACCTGGCCTGGGGGAGCTGGACGAGTATGGGCTCCAGCCCCCTCTTATTATCCTTCTCCTCGAGCCACTCTTCAAACCTAGGCGTGCCAGGGAGGGGTATGAAGTCGCCCTTCTGCTGGGTCGGCACCACGTACACGTACACGTTCGGGAACATGAGGGCCAGCGTTGTAACCGCCGAGACTGCCTCTGGCGGCATGTCTGTCACGTCTATGTAGACCTCTTTTCTCTCCACTACGGTCTCACGATGTAGCACTGGGAAAAGATTTGAGAAAACGTTTCCAAACGACTGGGGGTTAACCCCTATTTTAATCGGTCTGAAAAAGGAGAGGGTTTTTGCGAGCTTGGATGCGTTACGCCTGGAGGCGGCGCCATACCTATCCCTCTTGTTGTCGTATAGGATATATACTTTCTCAATCGGCTTCAATAATCTTAAATGCTCAAAGCCGTCTAGGGCCATTGTAGGGTGAAAGCAGACGTAGTTAACAACTACTACCATTGCAGCCCACTGTACCTCATGAGTGTGACAGTAATATACTGGGGCTTCCCAGATATATATGTTTCTAACAGTAACCAAACTTTTCTGATAGTATCTTTTTTGTGTTACCATTAGCTTCGGCTGAAAGCCCTCATGGTATCTTAAAATAGATACCGTCACGGCCTTGAGAGAGCTTTCTCCTAGGCTGATACCTGCGCTAGTACCTGATACTATCATAAGTAATATACGACTTTGCTACAATATATATTGTAAAGCTATCCAGTGGTCTGAGATGACCGTCAACAACGTGCTCAGGGTCGCCAGGGAAGACCTGGAAAAAGTCCTCGAGGAGCTCTCTAGAATATACTCCTCGAGAAGCCAGGGAAGTGAAGAGCTACGGCCAAGCATAAGAACGCTTAAAGGAGAGATAAAGGGATATCCTGTGAAGGCGAGTAGGCTTAGATCCATAGAGCCTATACCGCATCGCAGACCTGTGCTGGCCGTGGACGCCTCGCTGAAGATACTGTTTGACCTCGGCTCCTGCAAAGTATTGGTTGCGAGAGTCGTGGCTGGAATATGGAGGGGGGCTAGCAGACTGCGTAGCCCGGAGCCTGTAGACAGGATGACTGTTGCCTGGAGCAAGGATGAGGCTGCAGACTGGCTTCTTAGAATAGAGCTTAAGGCTGCCATAGATGGGCTGAGCCTGCTGGGATGGAACGGCATATGCCTGCTCGACAGAGGCCTTATACCTCCGCCTAAGGCGAGCACCGCCTCAAGGCTTATGATTAGGCAACTTATCTCCAAGGCTGAGAAAAGGCATGTATTGGTCGCTGGCTTCTGCAAGAAAAGCGGGGTGAAGCTAGCCAGCGGCGAAAGCCTGATTGGATATGTCTCAGCGATGGCTGACCGGATCCTGCCTGAGACAGCCTGGCTTTACCATCCAGTATTCCCTGAGAGAGCTCTCAGGGAGTTCGGCTGTGACCTCGCTGTCGTTAAACTGGACTGCTTCTCGGATACAGCCTTCAGGGCGGATTTAGCGAACTATCGGGATCTGGACTGGGCCGTCAGCGAGCTGGCTTACCTCGGCGACGATGCGGCGCCGGGCTACCCATACCCGCTTAGAGGAGTCCATGAGGAGGCTAAGATAAGCAGGGAGGAGTTGGAGCTGCTTAGATCAGCCTTAGCCGACCTGCTTAAGGAGGAGGGCGTGCTAAGCAGGATAGCTGTGAACGCCAGGGTTTCCGGGTTTAAGGAGAGGTATCTCTGGGGGTGGTGACGGT
>CAYSTQ010000204.1:0-3880 GCA_964433855.1 uncultured Thermoproteales archaeon | reverse complement strand
CGGGGGCGGGGAGGGTTGATAGGGAAGGAGCTTAGGATCAGCAAGATACTCGGCGGGGAGGACGGCAGGGCAGTGGTGGTCGCGGCCGACCACGGCTTTATGCTCGGCCCTATACCGGGCGCTGCTGAGCTTGAATCCACGCTTAAAAAGGTTATAGAGGGCAGGCCTGATGCCGTTTTGCTCAGTGTCGGGCAGGCGGTGAACATGCATAGGTTTTTCCTCGGCCGGGATAGGCCGGCGCTCCTCATAAGGGTTGACTGGGCGTCCGGGTTTAGAGATAGGACATATCCGTTGCCCGCCAGAAGTATGACGTTCCGCATAGCGGCGACGCCTAGAACGGCGCTTAAGCTCGGCGCGCACGGCGTTGTTGCCTACTTGTTCGTAGGCTATGGGGACGAGGAGCAGGAGGCCGCCCAGTATGCTGCGCTAGCCAGGCTTGCGAGGGAGTGCGACGAGTACGGCCTCCCGCTTATAATCGAGCCTGTCCCCTTCGGCCCAAGGGTTACTAAGGCCAATAGGGCTGAGCTGATAGTCCTGTCGGTCAGGATGGCGGTGGAGATAGGGGCCGACCTGCTCAAGATACCTTACACAGGCGATCCTGAGTCCTTCAAAAGAGTTATAGACGCCGCATACGGTGTGCCTGCCTTAATACTTGGCGGTTACAGGGCCTTAACCATGCAGGATATGCTTGAAGTGGTCTATGAAGCGCTCGAGGTCGGGGCTAGAGGCGTCGTATTTGGTAGGAATGTCATTCAGTCGCCTGACCCGGCTGAAACCCTCAGGGCTATAAGGGCGGTGGTTCATGAGGGTAAGACCCCGAGAGAGGTGGTCGCTGGGAGGCTTAGAGGCAGGGTTAAGCTGGAGGTTAACAGTGAAAAATGTACTGGTTGCCGGCTATGCGAGTACGTATGCGCTTTCACACACCATGGGGTATTCGACAGGAGTCTCTCAAGGATAAGGATTGAAGGCGGCCGGCCTGGCCCCTTCAACATACTTGCATGTACGCAGTGTGGCATGTGCGTTGAGGCATGCCCCTCTGGCGCGCTCAGGCTGGATGAGAGACTGGGTAACGTGGTTTGGGACAGAGAGAGCTGCACCTTCTGTGGGGCGTGCGCGGAAGCCTGTCCGAACGGCCTAGTTGTGGTTAGGCCTGACCTAGGGTTCGTCGGGATCTGTGACCTCTGCGGGGGCGCGCCTGAGTGTGAGCGGTGGTGTGCTCGAGAGGCCATAAAGATGGTTGAGGTGGGGGGTGAAAGCCGTGTCTAGTCTTGAAGGAAGAGGTTACGCCGGGAGAATACTGTATGCTGATCTAGGCCAGGGCAGGTTCAGGGCTGAGCCTTTGAAAGAGGATGTAGCCTTCCGCTTCATAGGTGGAAAGGGGCTAGGAGCATACATACTATTCAGAGAGATGCCAGCCGGAACCCCGCCGCTGTCGCCGGAGAGCGTGCTCGTAGTGTCGACCGGTCCCTTGACCGGGACCATAGCCCCGGGTGGGAACAGGTTCTGTGTCATAGGGAAAAGCCCGGCTACCGGCACCTTCGACGACAGCCACTGCGGCGGCCGCTTTGGGACCGCGCTTAAACGTGCCGGGTTTGATGCTCTCGTCTTGAAGGGAGCTTGTGAGGAACTGTCGGTTCTGGTGATAGATGGGGATGACATACGGATTGAGCCGGCGCCCTGGGCCAGGGGAGCCACCACGGTGAAGACGGAGAAGGAGTTGAGGAAGAGGTTTGGAGAGGAGTTCGAGTTCCTGGTCATAGGGCCTGCGGGCGAGAGAATGTCGCCGGTAGCAGGCGTGTTCAGCAACCTTAGAGCCGCCGGACGAGGCGGTCTAGGTGCCGTCATGGGTTTTAAAAGGCTTAAGGCTGTGGTGGCCAGGGGGGATAAGCCTATACGGGTCTATGATCCTGAGAGGTTTAAGCGGTTCGCGTGGATCGCCCACAGGATGGTTAGGATGCATGAGGCCACCGCGCGCGACCTGCCTCGATACGGGAGCGCTAACATCCTTGACACGGTCAACGAGATGGGGGCTCTGCCTACCAGGAATCATAAGACCGGCTTTTTCGAGGCCGCCGACGCCGTCGCCGGAAGGGCCTGGAGAGAGGAGGTGTGGATTAGAGATGTCGCGTGCGAGGCATGCCCTATAGCCTGCGGAAAGATAGCGGTCGTCGAGGAGGGAGCCTTTAAAGGCACGTTGACGGACGGACCGGAGTACGAGTCGATATGGGCCCTGGGCCCCCAGTGTGGGGTCAGCGACAAGGCGGCGATAGCCTACGCGAACCAGCTCTGCGATCTTTATGGTGTCGACACGATAAGCGTCGGCGGAATAGTCGCCTTCGTCACGGAGTGCTTCGAGAAAGGCGTATTGACAAGCGAGGAGCTCGACGGGCTATGCCCCACATGGGGGGACGGGAAGGCCATGGTAAGCCTCGTCGAGAAGATATGCAGAGGGGAGGGGATAGGTAAAATCCTCAGCATGGGTGTTAAAAGGATAGCCGACTGGATCCTTAGGGAGAAAGGCGTTGACTGCTCCTCTTACGCCATGCATGTGAAGGGTCTTGAACTCCCGGCCTATGAGCCTAGGGCTGCACAGGGTATGGGTCTCGGCTACGCCACCTCTGACAGGGGCGGCTGTCACCTCCGCGGCTGGACGGCTGGGCAGGAGCTTCTCGGCTATGGGGGCGCCGTAGACCCGTTAACGACTCGCGGCAAGGCTCAGCTGGTTATAGACAGACAGAACGAAAAGGCAGTTGTAGACAGCGTTGGCATATGCTTCTACCCGTTCCAAGCCCTGACACTCAAAGAGATAAGGAACATGCTTGTGCCGTGCACCGGGCTTAACTATGAGAGTGCCCGGGACCTGTACGTCGCCGGTGAAAGGATCTACAACCTGACCAGGCTGTTTAACGTCCGGGAAGGGTTCGGGGCGAAGGATGATACATTGCCGGCCAGATTACTGAAGGAGCCTATGCCTGAGGGGCCCGCTAAGGGGCACGTGGTTCGCTTGGAGGAGATGTTGAAGGAGTACTACTCGCTTCGCGGATGGGGCGAGGATGGTGTGCCAAGGCCTGAGAAACTTACGGAGCTGGGGCTCGAGGAGTTCGTCAGCCGCCGCTGACCAGGGGCCCTGTGGCGATCCTGTCCCCGTCTTTAACCCTGGTTTTTAGCCCCGTCATATACCTTATGTTTCGGCCGTTGACAAGGCCCGAGGCCCTTAGCGGCCACCTTCATCACAGCTTACTTTGACTATAAATCCTAATAAAATTATTTTAGGTTCAATTCGGAGCCTTACTGAAACTCTTCTCCCCTATCTTTAATGAGACGCCTAGCTAACGGATTTACTCCTGCAGCCGGCTAGTATGCTCTATGCTTTTTCCAAAGAAGCCGAAAAAAGCTAGCAAAATTCTGGTTCCAAGGTTTTCCAGAAATTTCTGGAATGCCTATTTCGCTCTCAGCCTCCATAGCTAAAACCTGAGTCTCTTTAGTCTAAAGTTATTTTAGGATCGAGCTCGGGTCATCTTTGAGAGGAGAATAGGAGCAAATGCTTTCATGACCCAGTTGTATCCAGGCCTTTCTAAGCGTTTCGTGCTCATTAATATACAAAATAGAGCTTAGGGATGTTCTGTTTAGGCGTGTTATACAGCGTTTCCGAGCCTTAATGTATATAAATGTACATCAAACACGAGTGAAAACTTCTTATTCGAACCCTCATCTGAGCCTTAGATATTCCACATAATTATTCAGGAAGACTTATGTTCCAAAAATAGTGCTGAGCAACATAAAACATAACATGAAGTGATATACATGAACCTGAAAATGTTCGGGGTAGCGTTGGTCTGTGTTTTGCTTGGTGTGGTTGTTGGGTATTTTGTTGGTGCTC
>CAYSTQ010000203.1:0-3910 GCA_964433855.1 uncultured Thermoproteales archaeon | reverse complement strand
GCCTCACTATATCGGGGTTGCCTCGCCCGGGGTTGGTGGCTACCCTGCCGTCGCGCATCACGTACCGGCGGTTGAAAACCACGGAGTCCTCCTGGCCGAGCCCCACGCGGGCTTCAGCCTTCCTAAGATGGCGGCAAGCCTCGGCTATGGAGCCAGCTATAAGCCGTGGTAGAAGCCTTAGATAGTCCTCGTCGCGGGCCTCGGAGCCCATTAGGTTTCTAACGGTGTACGGCCCGGTGTGAGTATGGGTGGCGCATATCATCATGTTGTCTCCAGGGATCCCCGTGGCGTCCTCGGCGAGCTCCCTAGCCTCCCTCACGATCTCGGCGTCAAGCCCTATCAGGTCGCAGGAAGTCACTGATACCGCCTCGTCCCCGTCTGAAAACACGGCTGTCCTAGCATACAGGTCTCCTGCTACCCCTCTGCTTTTCCTGGGGGTGAAGTAGCCTGCTAGGAAGCATCCTATCGGCGGCGTTATGACAACCTCGGAGAAACCAGCTTTTATCGTAGCCTCCATATTCCCTACCTATCTATACCTTGGCGGTAATGTATAATAATATGGCTTCTCTTCATGCAGGGTGAAGATGCTCGGTTTAACTCGTTAACGGAGACTGGAAACAGCAACGGCCTTTGAGCCGATCCGCCTGACTGTGTTGCTGGGAAACCGTTATTGGCGTCTTAGCAGGGCATAAAGATTGGCAGGAGCGTATGCCCGTTTGCTCGCTAGCGCCGTATTCTGACTCTTTCTAATACCCAGTATGGGCAGAAGTTAGACAAGCTATCTGCTTCCTTGAAATATTTTTAGCAGTTGAGACTTTCCTTTCTTCTGGGCGCTGAGCCATGGCTAGAGGAGACGTATTCAGGATGAGGCCTGTAGCTTACAGGGATGAGAGAACCGGGCGCAGGGTTTGGAGGCTGACAAGCTGGGACGATGCGAACTGTGTCGCAGCATACTTTTACTTCCAGTCTCTCTCCCGGGATGAACGCTACCTGGTCTTCGCATCCGACAGGAGCGGGAGCTTTGAGCTCTACAGGCTGGAGATCGGAAGCGGGGAGACTATGCAGCTGACCCATGACCCCCGCTGCGACATCGTGAGATTTAACGTACATCCGGAAGGCAAGGAGGTGTTCTACACCGTCAGGAAAGGCGTGTATGCCGTGGACCTCGAGTCAGGTGAGGAACGCGTTGTAGCCGAGATAGAGGGCAGGCCCTGGGATCGGGTCTACGGGGGTCCAAGTATCTCCGGGGATGGAAGGATTATAGTGTGTCTGTACAGACGTGGAGGCAGATATGGGATAGCCATGGCGGAGGCCGAGGGGTCCCGTTTCGAAAGCGTTTACGAATGCAATAAACGCCTGTCACACGTCCAGGTTAACCCGGGGAATAGCTCGATAATATCCTTTGTCCCTCTGCCGGACAGACAGAACGATCCCGGCCTACCGCCGACCGAGCGGGCGAGAGCATGGAGGCTAGATGTCGACACGGGCGCGGCGGAGCCCTTTCTTGTGGCGCCTCCCGGCTTCCGGGCCACCCATGAGTACTGGGGGCCCAGCGGGGACAGGCTTTACTTCCACCTGAAAACGGTTCCATCATGGACCCCGGCTTCAATAGCCTTCATCACCCTCGACGGGAATGAGATAAGGACGCTTTTCTCATCTAACAAGAAGAGGTTAGGCCACTCGTGTGTGGATGCAGAGGAAAAAGTCGTGGTTACAGATGTTCAGGAGCCGCGTATCAACGAGCTGATCGCTGTTTACCTGGAGAATGGGGCCTCGGAAACCCTGTGCTGGCCGAACTCCTCTGTGAGGGACCAAGTGACTGGACACGTGCATCCATCGTTCAGCCCTTCAGGGAGAAAAGTGGTTTACACATCGGACGCTACAGGAAAAGCCCAGGTATACATGGTTTCTCTGTACGAATAGACTACTGATCGGCGCTACACCGTGTTCTAGCCAGAGCCCTTCTCCTTGCCTCAAGGATCGTAGAGGCTGTCAGGCTCGCTCCTTTCTCCAGAAGCGTGAACAGTTCCTCCTCGAAGTCCAGCTCCGTGGCAACGCCAGCAGAGTTCATCATCTCTCTAGCCTCCCCTATACTTCTAGATCCAGTAACAGTTTTAACCAGAGGTAGATCTTCCAAGGCCTTCCCGGGATCTAGAAACCAGGCTATGGTTGAGAGCGGTGATAGCCCAACGGTTCTACTACCCTCCCTTATCGTAACGGGGCCCGACCCTCCCTTGTACGCCTCGTATATTAGCCTTGAAGCCTCAGTCTCAATGCCTCCTCTCAAAAGCCTCTCTAGGACGGCGGCGCCCTCACCATCAAGCCCCTTAGCATCCATGAGCGCGCCGCGTCTAGCCATGCCCGCCAGCCTCTCGAGCAGGTACTCCTGGCTAAGCTCCCCGTCGACCCCGAGGCCGAAGACGCAGATGATCTTCGTGGGCACCCTCGAGGTATACAGTCCCGAGCAACTGACGGAGTCGGCCAGCGGGCTCCAGAGATCCTCCTCAAACCCCTTCGCAAGCACGTCTCCGCCCACATCAACGGCAACCGCCGCCTCAACCCCCAACATCTCGACAGCCGTATTCAGACCTTCGGCGACGCCGCAAGCCCCCGAAGCCAGGTCAAGAAGAGCAACCTTCCTATTCAACATCCTCGCGGCCTTAGCGGCCTGGAAGAACACCTTGCGCCCACCCCTAACATAGTACTCGTCCCCGTCAGCCAGCGCAAGCCTCCGGGATAAGGCCAGACAGTTACTCAGCGCCTCGAGAGGCGGCGGGCCGGGAACCGGGTCTACGACGTACCGCTCCCAGACCACACTCCCTATGACGACGTCGGCCCCCATAGCTTCAAGCATGCTTGCTATTGCCGCTGCCCCGACCACGTCGCCTCCACCACCCACACCGAACACCAGCGTTCTAACGCCTCTCAGACCGGATATCCCCATACAGGTCCACCGTCTGGCTACGTTAACTTCTCGAGGCAATAGTTAAGCCTCTCCAGGTTCAGCTCAAGCCGATGACCGACTACCTCCAGCAGGATCCTTCCATCGTCTTCCTCCATTAGGCGTGGCCCGGCTGGCTTCTCATCCCCTAGCCGGTAGGCCTGTATCACCGTTATAAAGCAGAACTCCTCGGCCTTGTAGAGAGGCGATATGGATAAGTAAACGTTCTCCTGCGTCACGGGGCCTCTCCGAGACACGTACGTGGTTAGGCTGCGCCTGACGGCTACAACCCGGCTTAAAGGGCTGGGCTTCAAAGGAGTTACTGTAGCAGCCACGTCACCGTTACGTATCGTTATGTCTCCATTCAGCGAGAGTTCGCCGTCGGGATGCAGCAGCGTCTCCAGTCTTCTAGCCCCGTTCGCCTTTACGTCGTCAACCACTACTAGGGTGGCTGGCTTCAGAAACACGAGCCACCGTCTGAACCTCTCAAGTAGGCCGCCATAAGCTGCAGCCCCTTCGCCGATAAGCAGATCCAGCGTTTCCCCGAAAACCGTCTTCACTATTACCCCGTGGCTTTCAGGGCTGTAAACCTGCCCCTGCCCGTCGACAAGTAGGGTGTTATGGCCAACCGTCGAGTTGGCTTCGAAATCCCATCTACGGCTCCTTACGTCGAAGAACCCACCGCTTTTCCCTGTGTATGGCCAGGATCCGAGATCCCTTATTATCCGCCTACCGTAGGCGTAAAACACGAACGAGTTCACGTCGAGATGTGAGTGGTTAACTTTAACTTTCCCCGTTTTAAGCCCTACGTAGCCCGCGTCGCTGTCCCACTCCGTCCTTGCCACAGCGATCCCTACGCTGTGAAAGACGGCTTTCCTTTCACGGGGCTTCTCAGGCCTAAGCCTATCGTCGAAAAATATTATGAAGAACGGGTCCGGACTTCTTAGTCTCCAGGCGAGCCACTGCCAC
>CAYSTQ010000202.1:0-3934 GCA_964433855.1 uncultured Thermoproteales archaeon | reverse complement strand
CCTATTAGTATACACTACATGGATCATCCCAGAACTAGACTCTATAGCCGAAGGATACGAATACTCCCCCTCGCCACACTCAAGGTTCCTCTTAAGTACCCAGTTATCCGAGCCAGGCTCAGACAACGCTACCGATAAAGGCGTCCTCCCGACCGGGCTATCATTGTACACCAGTAGAAGCCTGCCATCCTTCAACTTAATCAATTCAACGTTACTATTAGGATTCGGAAGATCAACGGGTTCAGGCGGGTCCCACGTCATGCCCCCATCGTTAGAAAGGCTCCGCCATATGCGTCCCGACCTAGTCCTAAGATACATGAGTAACACCCCCTTGCTAAGTTCAACCACAGCTGGCTGAATACATCCACCAGGAACGCTAACCCGGCTACTCACAGACCAGTTCTCGCCCCAGTCCTCCGAAATCATAACCATAGAATTCCACAGAACCTCATCGTAGACAGGTAGTATAATGGCCCCATCACTAGTGACTATAGGATGATTCCGCACCATCCACCCCAACTCATCCCTCAAAACCCCCCGGTCACGCCAGCTAAGCCCCCCATCATACGACCTGATGAAGTTTATCTTACAGTATCTCCATCCAGGGCCAAACATGGTCACGTAGAAAAGCCAGACAACCCCTCTAGGATCCTTGAAGAGAACAGGGTTTCCGTCACACTGTCCAGGAGTATCAACTAGCACTCTAGGCTCTCTCCACATCCCATTCTCCGGGTCATAGAAAGATGAAAAAATAGCTACGTCCTCAGCGCCCTCGTAGGAACCAGCATACCAGCAGCACATGATGGAGCCTCTATCAACCTCATATATCGTCGCCGCATGTGACATAGGGTAACCCGGCAACTTCTCAAACACGAGCAACTGGCGGAATACCCCCTCCATGATAACTATTCATCACCGAAACAATATTTAAAAATATGCCAGGTTACTATATCAAGTCCTAGAACAGACGCTTAAAAAACTGTAAAACCTTCGCCATTTTACTCTTCAAGTGGCTATGCGCGACTTCTTTACTGGAACAGCCGTCAACCCGCCAAGATCTGAGAATAGCTACCCCCTTAGCTGTTATACCATAACATTTCCGCCGTGGGCCTCGCCGCCCCTTACTGTATCTAACGATGGATATAAGTCCAGCCTCATAAAGTTGCTTCATATAGTAACAGGCCAAAGGCTTACTTATGCTGAGGATATTCGATATTTTAGTTAAAGAAGACGGGTTCTGGGAAACTATAGTTAAAATCTGCAACCTGTACCAATCAGGAGTTCTAATATTTCTTTTCTCCACACGTTTTTTGCTCCTACACATGTTCTCCACCACATCTATTATCGGTTAAACAACTTATATATTTTAATTTTACCATAAAAATAATTAAAAATTCGAGATTATATCCAAAAATTAAGACGATCACGAATAAACATTACGAGAAGTAAAATAAAGCCATGAAACCTATCAGGGCCAGAATAAGATAGGGGGTCAATTAAATGCCTTCTAATCACGCAGCTCATCGTAACTCTGACCTTTCATCCCCCGAAACTTAAACTCCGCACCCCTGTTTATAAACCTAAGCCCCGACTAAACCATTAAAAAACATTATTAGCCTCACTAACAAAACCCATCTGGAACTAGTATGGATGCAACCGATAAGCTAGTCTCATACTACAGGTACATTTTCAGTCTACCGTCTAAAAACAAGATCACGGCAACCGCAGCAGCATTCAACGCGTTACTGATATTATTAACGTGGCTAGGCGGCAGCCTCCTCCTGGAACCATTCGTCATAGCTCTAATAGCAGCAGGAAACGCGTTAATAGCGCATCTCTACGAGCGGAAAATATTTAACACTAAAAGAAGCCTAGGCCTATACCTGTTCGGAATAATCATTGCAACCCCCCTCACACCACTCGTAAAGCTAGGGAGAGAAACCTTCCTCATAACGGCCTCGTCAGCCACAGCCTATCTACAATACCTAGTACTTAGATCATTAACAAACAATAGAAAACTACATTATACATCTTTAATCCTAACCCCAACAATACAGATAACGTATTTAACAGCCACAAACACGCCGTTAACCCCGATCACCCCCTACCTAGCCGGGATAACAATCCTAGAGCTAACACTCCGCAAAATAGACAGAGACGGAAACAAAAAACTAGGCATAAAAGGACTAGAACTATTCAACAGCTTCATATCACTCATACTGGCACACGACCCAAGCCAACTGGAAAACCATCTCACAACCCTCTCGCGGAAAACCATAACCGACACATACGCTCTAGTATTCAAAGACAAAAAAGAAACTATCCAAGCAGCGATAATAGCCCCAAAAATACATCCAGGCCCATTCAGAGGACTAGGCTCAAGCAAAATGCCTACATATATACTAAAAACCCTAAGGCGGAAAGGCGTGCCAAGCATAGTACTTCACAGAGCATCGTCACATGAGCTAGACGTCCCTTCCACCAGCGAAACCCTGAAACTAGTCAAAGAAATATCGAACGCCGTAACCAACGCTAAAACCCCATGTGAAATAAGCCCCCCGGCCCGGGCAATAGTCGACGACATGGCTGCCATAACCCTTACCGTCGACAACACCGCCTTCACAATAATGTCAAGAAACGGCAAACCCAAGGAAGACATACCCGGAGAAACAGAGAGCTTGATAGAGAGAAAAACAGGGATAAAAACAATAGTGATAGACGCGCATAACTCAATCTCGCCAACAGCCAGCCCGCCATCCGACTGGCATACAGACAAGATAAAGGACAAAGCAATACAAGCAGTGCTGGAAACCCTATGTAAAACAGGGGAAAGATACAGTGAAATATACATAGGCATATCGACGGCAACACCTAGGAACATACAGGGACTAGAAGACGGAGGCATAGCCGCAACCTGGCTTGAAATAGGCGGCACCCCCCTCTTCCTAATATGCTTCGACGGAAACAACATGGTGGAAGGCCTAAGAAACAAAATACTCAAAGCCGCGCAGTCCAGATATCCGCAAGCCCTCGGCGAAATACTGACCACAGACAACCACGCCTCATCAGGCCTACTTCCAGGCATCAAATACAAGCCAGTAGGATACCAGACCGATGAAGAACAAATAGTAAAAACCTGCCTAACCCTCCTGGAAAACGCTGAGAAAACAAAGAAACCTGTAAAACCGTACATTGTAAAAACAAACCATGAAGTTGTGGTCTTAGGAGAAAATATACAGAAAATAAGTAACTTCGTAAAAGAAAGCCTGAAAACACTTAAACTCGGGATAATAATGATTGCAACAATACACCTAGCATGGCTGGCAACAATAATATAGATGGTGCGGCCGCCGGGATTCGAACCCGGGTCACCGGCGTGGCAGGCCGACGTCCTACCAGGCTAGACTACGGCCGCCATTCATTAATAGGGCGGCACAAGCCCTAATTAAATGTTTCCACCCCAGACAGAGAAGCCATCCAGCTAAACCCACCTATCCAACAGTGAAAAATAGAAACACGTAAACCACCACAACAAACACCCAACCCCAAGACATACCAGCAGATACTCCCCATACCGCAATACCCGTTTACCGTTTCCTCTAACCGTATCACTCTGTGTCTTTTTGTTTCGTTGTGATGCGGTTTTCATCGGCTCCAGCCTTGCCTGGGGGCTCGCCTGGACGGCTCATCCCGTGGGGTCATGGGCGGCGGCCGAGGCTAACGGAATAAGCCTCCCATCTAGGCTATATGGGGCTTGGAGCATGGCTCCCATCGCCCCGTAGGGCATCCACTAGAACCACCGTCTCCACCACCTATAAGCTTTACTAGACATGGAAAGACGTAAAACGACAAAGAAAGCTACCTAATGTTTCAGCCCCTAGGCCTCCACCAGATAAAGTCAGACAAACCCTCCATACTCCAGATTTACTACAGC